>NZ_JAEVHJ010000021.1:0-40701 GCF_016802855.1 Micromonospora sp. ATA51
CAGGCCGGCAACGGCATGGCCGGTGGACGCGCGCAGAACGGCGGCCTGGACGCCGGTGCCGGCATGGACGCCGACGGCGCCCTGGTCGGCGGCGGCGCGAACTAGGGGTTACCCGGCCAGGAGGCCGACCCACCCGTCGAGCGTTGACGTAGGGGAACCGCCGGGCGGCGTGCGCCTGTCGACGGCGCACGCGCCCCGAGGTTCCCCGGACCGACGCTCACGCTCGTCCGACTGGTCACGGCCGTCGCCCGCCGGGCGACCGGGCTGCCGTCAGGGAGTGATCGTGGCAAGGACCGCTGGCGTCCGGAAGGGGCCGACCATCGCCGCGCCTTGTTGTCGGTGGGTAGGTCTAGCGTCGGTGGTTGCAGGAGACCAGCGCGCTAAGGAGACACCGTGACCACACTCGAGAACCGGCCGAACACCGCACTCCTCGTCGTCGACGTGCAGAACGGCGTCGTCGAGGGGGCGCACGAGCGCGACGCGGTCGTGGCGAACGTCGGCAGCCTGGTCGAGAAGGCGCGGCGGGAACAGGTACCGGTTGTCTGGGTCCAGCACTCCGACCACCATCTCGTGAGAGGAAGCGACGCCTGGCGGATCGTCCCCGAGCTGAAGCCGGGCGACGCCGAGCCGCTGGTCGAGAAGAGCTACGGCGACTCCTTCGAGGACACCACCCTCGAGACCGTGCTGTCGGGCCTCGGGGTCGGTCGACTCGTCGTCGTCGGCGCGGAGACCGACGCGTGCGTCCGCTCGACGCTCCACGGCGCCTTCACCCGGGGGTACGACGCGACCCTGGTCGGCGACGCGCACACGGCCGGGGACAAGACGGCATGGGGGGCGCCGGCGCCGGACCAGGTCATCGCGCACACCAACCTGTACTGGGCCTATCAGACTGCGCCGGGGCGGACGGCCGGGACGGTCGACACCCGGGATGTCGACTTCGGCGGCGCCTCCTGACGCCGGGCACCGCGGAGGCGGGTCGGGCCGTACGTCAGACCAGGCCCGCGTCCCGCAGCAGCTTCCACAGGCCGGCGCCGTCCGGCGCGGAGAGCCACTTCTGCCCGACCGGTCCGGCGGACGGGCGGCCCGCGGGCGCGGGCAGGCTGCCGGCGAGCACCGACTGGGTCGGTGACAGCCGGCGGATCGCCACCCCTGCCACGTTGTCCGGGTGGGCGGCGGCGAACTCGCGGTAGATCTCCTGGTCGTGCTGGCCGTCGTCGCCGATCAGCAACCACCGCACGTCGGGGAACTCGCGGGCCAGCCGGGCCAGGGTGGCCCGCTTGTGCTCCCGGCCGCTGCGGAACCAGCGGTCGGCCGTGGGACCCCAGTCGGTGAGCAGCAGCGGCCCGGCCGGGTACAGGTGCCGGGAGAGGAACCGGGTCAGCGTCGGGGCGACGTTCCACGCCCCGGTGGAGAGGTAGAAGACCGGCGCGCCGGGGTGCGCGGTGACCAGCCGCTCGTAGAGCACCGCCATCCCGGGCACCGCGGCCCGGGCGTGCTCGTCGAGGACGAAGGTGTTCCACGCGGCGAGCAGCGGGCGGGGCAGCGCGGTGACCATGACCGTGTCGTCGATGTCGGAGAGGATGCCGAACCGGACCTCGGGGTCGAGGATGCGGACCAGCGCCTCCACCGGCTCGGCGTCGGGCACGCTGAGGCGTACGGAGGCCCAGCCGGGGGCGAAGTCGGCCTCGATGACGGTGTCGACGAAGCCGCTGCGGTCGGCGGTGGCCTCGTGTCGTACGCCGCCGGCCTCGATGGTGACGGTGGCGTGCTTGGCGGGCAGGGTGGCGAAGCTGCGCCAGCCACGTACCTTCTCCAACCGGCCGCGCTGACGGATGTCCGGGCGGCCGAGCAGCACCCGGCAGAGCACCCGCGCCCAGCCCGGGCCGCCGTAGCCGGCGTACGCGATGATGTTGACCCGCCACCCGGTGCGCCGCAGCCGACGTGCCACCAGGTTGTGCACGGCGTCCTCGATCCGCGCTGCCCGGTGCAGGTTCGGTACGGCCAGTTGGCCAGCGGCTGTGGGTGGCACGCTGCCACCCTGCCACACCCGGGCGAGGGCGGCCACGCGAGTGGGCCCGGGAACCGGCTCCGCCGATCCACCCCGCCGCCGGCGGTCACCGTGACAAACTGCGGTCGGGACGACGACGGGGGCGTTGGTCGTGTCGACACCAGTGCAGGACGGGCGGTGGCGCCCGACGCTCGACCGGCCGGCGCTCGTCGCGCTGCTGCTGGGGCTCGCGGGGGTCGGCTACCGGCTGGTCCTGACCCTGCTCACGCTGCCCGCCTCGAACAGCGACGAGGCGACGTTCGGCCTGGCCGCGCTGCACATCGCCGCCGCTCGGGACCGGCCGGTCTTCCTGTACGGCCAGCGCTACATGGGGATGCTGGAGTCCTATCTGGCGGCGCCCCTGATCGGGCTGGCCGGGCCGAGCTGGCCGGTACTGCGGCTGCCGCTGCTGGCGCTCTACGCGCTCTTCCTCTGGCTGATGTACCGCCTGACCCGCCGGCTGTTCTCCCCGTGGTTCGCCGTCCTGGTCGTCGGCCTGCTGGCGCTCGGCTCGGAGCGGGTGGTCCGGGACCAGCTCACCGTGGTCGGCGGCCGGCCCGAGGTGAAGCCGGCGGTGGTGGCGATGCTGCTGATCGCGGTGGCCCTCGCCGAGCGCCGGGTCCGGCACCGCTGGCTGGCCACTGGCCTGTTCGGGCTGCTCGCCGGGGTGTCGCTCTGGTCGGACTGGCTGATCGTGCCGTACCTGCTGGTGGCCGGGCTGTTGCTGGTCTGGGCCGCGCCCCGCGATCTGGTGGGCTGGCCGGGGGTGCTGCTGGTGGCCGGGTTCCTGCTCGGGGTGTCGCCGATGATCAAGGACAACCTGGTGGCCCCGGACGGGCAGGACTCGCTGTCGGTGTTCCGGGAGATCAGCACCAAGGCCGGGACGCCGCCGCCGTGGTCGGACCGGCTGCGCGGCGGGCTGCTGGAGGGGGTGCCGCTGGCCTCCGGGCTCTGCCCGATGGACGGCTGCGCCCGCTGGCAGCAGTGGTTCGGCCTGCTCTACCCGGTGCTGCTGGTGGCCGCCGCGGTGGCCGCCGCGGTCGCGTACCGGCGGGCCGCCCACCGGGCCGACCGGGTCCGGGCGGTCGCGCAACTCGCCCTGGTCGCCGGCGCCACGCTGACCCTGCTCGCGTACGTCCGCAGCCCGCTCGCCGCGACCGACCCGTTGGGCAACTCGCGCTACCTGTCGGTGCTGCAGATCTCCCCTGCCGGCGGTGCTCTGGCCGCTGTGGCTGGCCGCGGTCCGCACCGGCGGGGCGCGGCCGGGACGCGGACCGGCCCCGGCGGGGCGGGGGCGCGGCCGACGGAGACGAGCTGCTGCTTGTACCGGGCGGCCAGGTCGGTGTGGTAGCCGCGGAAGCCGCCGTACCGGCCCCGGGCGAGCCGGTTGAGCCGGCGCCGGGTGCCCCGGACGTACGTACCGGAGCCGGGTTTGGTGATCAGGATGCCCTCGACCCGCAGCTGGTCGACGGCGCGCTGCACGGTCTGCTTGGCCACGCTGAACATCTCGGCGATGGCCGGGATGGACGGCAGCCGCTCGCCCGGCGCCCAGTCGCCGCGGCGGACCTGGGCCTTGAGCTGCGCGGCGATCTGCCGGTGCGGGAACTCGGCCGCGCCCGGGTTGATCTGCATGCCCGCCTCCTCATGACAGCTAGGTTCCTAGGATGCCCTAGCGGGTGTGACGGCGCCAGCCCGGACACGCCGAAGAAGCGGGCCCCGGACGAGTCGTCCGGGGCCCGCTGAGCGACAGGGGGGAGGGGCCGGCTACCAGGAGCCGGCGGTCGGGCCGGCGGAGCCGCCGCGGCGGCGCAGGTACTTCTCGAACTCCTGGGCGATCTCGTCCCCGGTCAACGGGGTGATGCCGGCGTCGCCGACCCGCTCCTCCAGCTCGCGGACGTACTCGCCCAGCTCGGCGTCCTGCTCGGCGGCGCTGCGCACCCGCTGCTCCCACTCGGCCGCCTCCTCGGCCAGGTCGGCCATCGGCACCGGCAGGTCGAGCACCTCCTCGACCCGATGCAGCAGCGCGAGGGTGGCCTTCGGGCAGGGCGGGTTGTTCGCGTAGTGCGGCACGTGCACCCAGAACGAGACCGCGTCCACCTCGGCGCGGGTGCAGGCGTCGTGCAGCACCCCGACGATGCCGGTCGGCCCGTCGTAGCGGGTGGGGGTGAGCTGGTAGCGCTGGGCGGCCTCGGCGTCGGACGCGCTGCCGCTGATCGGCAGCGGCCGGGTGTACGGCACGTCGGCCAGCAGGGCGCCGAGCAGCACCACCCGCTCGACCTCCAGGCTGTGGCAGATCTCCAGCACCTGCTCGCAGAAGGTGCGCCAGCGCATGCTCGGCTCGATGCCGCGGATCAGCACCACGTCCCGCTCGGTGCCCTGCGGGCTGGCCACCATGAAGCGCGTGGTGGGCCACTCCACCCGGCGGGTCTCGCCCTCGGCCATGGTGATGGTCGGCCGGCTCACCTGGAAGTCGTAGAAGTCCTCCGGGTCCAGCTCGGTCACCTGCCGGGCCTGCCAGACCTGCTCCAGGTGCTCCACGGCGGCGGTGGAGGCGTCCGCGGCGTCGTTCCAGCCCTCGAAGGCCGCGATGGCGACCGGGGACCGCAGCACCGGCAGCCCGTCGAACTCGGTCACGCCGTCACCTCGCACTGCTCGTCGGGAGCGGCGCCGGGACGCTGCCCCGACATCCGCCCGCCGGGCACGCTGGCGTCCCTGATGTCCTTCACGTCCGCCAGCCTACGTGCCGGCTGGGGATGCGGCCCGCCGGCCGCGCCGGTCGCGGGTCGGACCAGCCGCGCCAAACAGTCAAACCGGACTCGGTGATCCCGCTGACAGTATGTGGGAAGGCCAGCATGGCTCGACCAGGGCGCGAGACGTCGCACTAACCTGGCCGTGTGCGGACTTCGTTGCTGGATGTGCTCGCGGACCGGATCCTCATCGCCGACGGGGCGATGGGGACGATGCTGCAGGCGGCCGACCTGACCCTCGACGACTTCGAGGGGCTGGAGGGCTGCAACGAGATCCTCAACGTCACCCGGCCGGACGTCGTCCGCGGGGTGCACGACGCCTACCTGGCGGCCGGCGCGGACTGCGTCGAGACCAACACCTTCGGCGCGAACCTCGCCAACCTCGGCGAGTACGACATCCAGCACCGGATCCGGGAGCTCTCCGCGGCCGGCGCGCGGATCGCCCGGGAGGCCGCCGACGCGTACGCCACCCCGGAGCGGCCCCGCTTCGTGCTCGGCTCGATCGGCCCGGGCACCAAGCTGCCCACCCTCGGGCACGCCGCGTACGTCACCCTGCGGGACGCGTACCAGGAGAACGCCGCCGGTCTAATCTCCGGCGGCGCGGACGCGCTGATCGTGGAGACCTGCCAGGACCTGCTCCAGGTGAAGGCCGCGGTGGTCGGCTCGCATCGGGCGATGGCCGAGACCGGGCGGAAGGTCCCGCTGATCTGCCACGTCACCGTGGAGACCACCGGCACCATGCTGTTGGGCAGCGAGATCGGCGCGGCGCTCACCGCGATCGAGCCGCTCGGCGTGGACCTGATCGGCCTGAACTGCGCGACCGGCCCGGCGGAGATGAGCGAGCACCTGCGCTACCTCTCCCAGCACGCCCGGGTGCCGCTGTCGGTGATGCCCAACGCCGGCCTTCCGCAGCTGACCTCCGACGGCGCGGTCTACCCGCTGACCCCGGTGGAGCTGGCCGACGCCCTCGAGCGCTTCGTCTCCGAGTACGGCGTCTCGCTGATCGGCGGCTGCTGCGGCAGCACGCCGGAGCACATCCGGGTAGTAGCGGAGCGGCTGCACGGCGTCCGCCCCGGCCCCCGGGAGCCGCGGCAGGACGCCGGCGTCTCCTCGATCTACCACCACGTGCCGTTCGCCCAGGACGCCAGCGTGCTGATGGTGGGGGAGCGGACCAACGCCAACGGCTCGAAGGCGTTCCGCGAGGCGATGCTCGCCGCCGACTGGCAGGCCTGCGTGGAGATCGCCCGTAGCCAGGCCCGGGACGGCTCGCACCTGCTGGACCTGTGCGTCGACTACGTGGGCCGGGACGGCACGCAGGACATGCGTGAGCTGGCCGGCCGGTTCGCCACCGCCTCCACACTGCCGATCGTGCTGGACTCGACGGAGCCGCCGGTGATCGAGGCCGGGCTGGAGATGCTCGGCGGACGCTGCGTGGTCAACTCGGTGAACTTCGAGGACGGGGACGGCCCGGAGTCCCGCTACGCCCGGGTGATGCCGGTGGTCGCCGAGCACGGCGCCGCCGTGGTCGCCCTCCTGATCGACGAGGAGGGTCAGGCCCGTACGAAGGACTGGAAGGTCCGGGTCGCGAGCCGGCTGATCGAGGACCTGACGACCCGGTGGGGGCTGCGCCGCTCGGACATCCTGATCGACGCGCTGACCTTCCCGATCGCCACCGGCCAGGAGGAGACCCGCCGGGACGGCATCGAGACCATCGAGGCGATCCGGGAGATCGCCGCCCGCTACCCGGGGGTGAACTTCACCCTGGGCATCTCCAACGTCTCCTTCGGGCTCAATCCGGCGGCCCGGCAGGTGCTCAACTCGGTCTTCCTGCACGAGTGCGTGCAGGCCGGGCTGACTTCGGCGATCGTGCACGCCAGCAAGATCCTGCCGATGTCGAAGATCCCCGAGGAGCAGCGGGAGGCGGCCCTCGACCTGGTCTACGACCGGCGTCGCGAGGGGCACGACCCGGTGCAGCGGTTCATCGAGATCTTCGAGGGGGTGGACGCCGCGTCGGCGCGGGCCACCCGGGCCGAGGAGCTGGCCGCGCTGCCGCTGGACGAGCGGCTGAAGCGGCGGATCATCGACGGCGAGCGCAACGGCCTGGAGGCCGACCTGGACGCGGCGATGGCCGGCGGCCGGTCGCCGCTGTCCATCATCAACGACCTGCTGCTCGACGGCATGAAGGTGGTCGGCGAGCTGTTCGGCTCCGGCCAGATGCAGCTGCCGTTCGTGCTCCAGTCCGCCGAGGTGATGAAGACGGCGGTGGCCTACCTGGAGCCGCACATGGAAAAGGCCGACGACGGCGGCAAGGGCCGGATCGTGCTCGCCACCGTCAAGGGCGACGTGCACGACATCGGCAAGAACCTGGTCGACATCATCCTGTCCAACAACGGCTACGAGGTCGTCAACATCGGCATCAAGCAGCCGATCAACGCCATCCTCGACGCGGCCGAGCAGCACCGGGCCGACGCGATCGGCATGTCCGGGCTGCTGGTCAAGAGCACCGTCATCATGAAGGAGAACCTGGCCGAGATGGCCACGCGCGGGGTCGCCGAGCGCTGGCCGGTCCTGCTCGGCGGGGCGGCGCTCACCCGGGCGTACGTCGAGGACGACCTCCGGTCGGTCTTCCCCGGCCAGGTGCACTACGCCCGCGACGCGTTCGAGGGGCTGTCCCTGATGGACCGGGTGATGACGGCCAAGCGCGGCGGCGCGCCCGTCGTCGACCCGGAGCGGGAGGCGGCCCTGGCCGCCCGGCGGGCGCGGCGGGAGCGGCAGCGGGCGATGGTCAGCGAGGCGCTGCCGGAGCTGGACGATGCCTCGGTCCGCTCCGATGTGGCCACCGACGTAGCGGTGCCCACCCCGCCGTTCTTCGGCACCCGGGTGGTCAAGGGGGTGCCGCTGGCCGACTACGCGGCGCTGCTCGACGAGCGGGCCACCTTCCTCGGCCAGTGGGGGCTACGCGGCGCCCGGGGCGGCACGGGACCGTCGTACGAGGAGCTGGTGGAGACCGAGGGGCGGCCGCGGCTGCGGTACTGGCTGGACCGGCTGATCGCCGACCAGGTCCTCGAGGCCGCGGTGGTGTACGGCTACTTCCCGGCGTACTCAGAGGGCAACGACCTGGTGGTGCTGGACGAGAACGGCAACGCGGAGCGGGCCCGGTTCTCCTTCCCGCGGCAGCGGCAGGAGCGGCGGCTCTGCCTGGCCGACTTCTTCCGTCCCAAGGGCGACGAGCTGGACGTGGTGGCGTTGCAGCTGGTCACCGTCGGGCAGCCGATCAGCGAGTACACGGCGAAGATGTTCGCCGCCAACTCCTACCGCGACTATCTGGAGGTGCACGGGCTCTCGGTGCAGCTCACCGAGGCCCTGGCGGAGTACTGGCACCGGCGGATCCGCACCGAGCTGACCCTGCCGGGTGGGCGGACGGTGGCCGAGGACGATCCGGCGGACCTGGCCGGCCTGCTGCGCACCGACTACCGCGGCTGCCGGTACGCGTTCGGCTATCCGGCGTGCCCGGATCTGGAGGACCGGGCGAAGATCGTGAAGCTGCTGGGCGCCGAGCGGATCGGCGTGCAGCTGTCCGAGGAGTTCCAGCTGGTGCCGGAGCAGGCCACCGACGCCATCGTGGTGCACCACCCGGAGGCGAACTACTTCAACGCCAAGTGACGGCGGTGGCGGGCGGCCCGCCCGAGCCGACCGGCCCGGCCGCGTAGGCCATCCGGGACGGCGCCGGCACGGCCACCTACGGATCCGGCGGATCGACGGCCGAGAGGTGACCTCGGCTCGTAGGCTCCCCAGCCATGGGGTCACTTAAGCCGTCGGTCGTCGCCGTCCTCTGCTTCCTGGTGCCGTTCGCCATCGCGGCCGCGGCGATCTGGTGGGCCACCCGCCGACGCCGAAAGTGAAGGGGCGACCGATGGTCAGCATCGGTCGCCCCTTCAGATTCGGCACCTGCGTTCCGAATCAGCCCTGCTCGCGTAGCCACGCCTTCAGCTCGTCGACCGGCCGCTCGCCGTCGATCTCCGGCATCTCGCCACGCCGGCCGCTTCGGCAGGTCGTGGCCGCCCTGCTCGCGGCTCAGCTCGGCGAGCAGGCTCGGGTCGCCGTTGGCCGCCGCGTCGGCGCCCGGGCCAGCCGGGTGATCTGCTCGTCTCGCACCTGGTGCCGCTTCGCCTCGTCGGCCCGGCCGCACTCGTAGCCGGTATCGAAAGCCACGTCGAACTCGTGGTCGGAACCGTAGGTCCGGCGCTGCCGGCGGACCCTCTTTCGCCGGTACCGGCGGACGTCGGGCGTGGAGGCGTGACCGTGGCCTACTCCCCCTTCACCCCGGTCCGCTCGGGTTCGGCCGTCTCCGGCCGTCTCAGCCGGCCCCTTCCGTTGATCGCTGCCGGCCGCCTGCCGGCGTGCGTCGCGGCGGGTCAGCTCGTCGAGGCAGGCACCGCGGCGGGCAGCGGGGCCACCCCACCGCGGCGAGGGCGTCACCGCGACGGTGCCGCCCTCGGTCAGCGGATGCGTGGCCGGGCTTGCTTCGCTACGCCGACTTGCAGGTCTGGTACGCCTTCCGGAAGCCGGGGTCGCTGGCCGCGTCCGGCGCGGCGGTGAACTCGCCGTCGCCGAACCCCCACCCCGCCGGCGCGCCCGTCGAGGCGTCCGCCAGCCACAGGTTGCGGCCGTTGTTGCAGCGGAACGCGCCGAGGACCCGGACATCGCCGGCAGGGTCGAGACATCCACCCTCAGCCTTCGCCTGGTCGATCTTCTGGCCCGGCTTCAGCAGGTCGCTGCATGCAGGCAGCGTGGCCGGGGCCGGCGCGGGCGCGGTGCTGCTGCTGCTGTCTCCACCATCCCCGCATCCGATCAGGGCGAGCAGCAGGGCAGTGGTGGCGGTGTGTGTGAGCATGCGGACCATGGCGGGCACCATACAGAAATCGGCCGAGCTCTCGCTGCCCCTATCGGCGCGCCTCGCGAGCCGAACGGTGGACTCTGTCCAGGCCAAGGATGCGGACGACCTCGCCCACCCCCATCTGACCTGGACAGAGGAGCCCCGGTCGCGTCCTCGGTGACCGGGGCCCCTTCGCGTCAGGCGAGGTCGTACCGGTCCAGGTTCATGACCTTGACCCACGCCGCGACGAAGTCCCGGACGAACTTCTCCTGCGCGTCGTCACTGGCGTAGACCTCCGCGATGGTGCGGAGCTGGGAGTTCGAACCGAAGACGAGGTCGACGGCGGTGGCGGTCCACTTGACCTCACCGGTGGCGCGGTCCCGAATTTCGAACACGTTCTCGGCCGAGGTGGACGCCTTCCACTCGGCGCCGTTGTCGAGCAGGTTCACGAAGAAGTCGTTCGTCAACGTCTCGGGCCGGTCGGTGAAGACGCCGTGTCGCGCCTGCCCCACGTTGGCGTTCAGGGCCCGCATGCCGCCGATCAGGACCGTCATCTCCGGAGCGGTCAGCGTCAACAGGTTGGCCCGGTCCAGCAGCAGGGTCTCCGGCGACAACTTCTCTCCGGCTCGCAGGTAGTTGCGGAACCCGTCCGCCTTCGGCTCGAGCACGGCGAACGACTCCACGTCGGTCTGCTCCTGGGAGGCGTCCGTGCGCCCCGGCGCGAACGGGACCGTGACGTGGTGCCCGGCGTTCCTGGCCGCCTGCTCGACGGCCGCGCAGCCGCCCAGGACGGTCAGGTCGGCGAGCGAGACCTTCTTCCCACCGGACTGTGAGTTGTTGAAATCCTGCTGGATCCGCTCCAGGGTCTGCAGCACCGTGGCGAGTTCGGCCGGGTCGTTGACCGCCCAATTCTTCTGCGGTTCGAGGCGGATCCGCGCCCCGTTCGCCCCGCCGCGCTTGTCCGTGCCGCGGAAGCTCGCCGCCGACGCCCAAGCGGTCAGGGCCAGCTGCGAGATGGACAGTCCCGATGCGAGCAGCTTGGCCTTGAGGTCGGCGATGTCCTCGTCCGCGATCAGCTCGTGGTCGACCGCTGGGACGGGGTCCTGCCACAGCTGCGGCTCCGGAACCCACGGGCCGAGGTAGCGCGTGGCGGGTCCCATGTCCCGGTGCAACAGCTTGTACCACGCCTTGGCGAACCCCTCCGCGAACTGGTCCGGATTCTCCAGGAAGCGCCGCGAGATCTGCTCGTAGATCGGGTCGACCCGCAGCGCGAGGTCGGTCGTCGCCATCATCGGGGCGTGCCTGACCGAGGGGTCGTGCGCGTCGGGCACGGCGTTCGCCCCCGCACCGTCCTTCGGCTTCCACTGCTTCGCGCCGGCCGGGCTCTGGGTCAGCTCCCACTCGTACCCGAACAGCGTCTCGAAGAAGCTGTTGTCCCAGGTGATCGGGGTGGGCGTCCACGCGCCCTCGAGCCCGCTGGTGATCGTGTCCTTGCCCTTGCCGCTGCCGAAGGAGTTCTTCCAGCCGAGGCCCTGATGGTCGATGGGGCAGCCCTCGGGCTCGGGGCCGACCAGGCTCGGGTCGCCCGCACCGTGGGTCTTGCCGAATGTGTGGCCGCCGGCGATGAGTGCGACGGTCTCCTCGTCGTTCATCGCCATGCGGCGGAAGGTCTCCCGGATGTCCCGGGCGGACGCCAGCGGATCCGGGGTGCCGTTGGGACCCTCCGGATTCACGTAGATGAGGCCCATCTGCACCGCGCCGAGAGGACCGGCGAGTTCCCTGTCACCGGCGTAGCGCTCGTCTCCGAGCCACGTGTCCTCGGGCCCCCAGAAGATCTCCTCGGGCTCCCAGATGTCCTCTCGCCCGAAGCCGAAGCCGAAGGTCTTGAAGCCCATCGACTCCAGGGCGACGTTGCCGGCGAAGACCAGGAGGTCGGCCCAGGAGACCTTCCGGCCGTACTTCTGCTTGACCGGCCAGAGCAGGCGGCGGGCCTTGTCGAGGTTCGCGTTGTCGGGCCAACTGTTCAGGGGGGCGAAGCGCTGGGCGCCGTCGCCGGCGCCGCCACGGCCGTCTTCGATGCGGTACGTGCCGGCGGCGTGCCAGCTCATCCGGATGAAGAGCGGCCCGTAGTGGCCGTAGTCGGCCGGCCACCAGTCCTGCGACGTCGTCATCACGTCGAGGACGTCCTGCTTGAGTTCCTCCACCTTGAGGGTCTTGAACTCCTCGGCGTAGTCGAAGTCGTCGCCCATCGGAGTGGCTCGCGGCGCATGCTGCTGGAGAACCTGCAGGTTCAGCTGATTCGGCCACCAGTCCTGGTTCGTCCTCGGCCGCCAAGTCGGCTTGGGAGCCGGGGAGGGGATTGCGGGGTTCTCGCTTTCGCTGATGCTCTCAGTCGCGGCCTTCTTGTCAGACACGTCGGTCCTTCTCCTGTCTTGATGTCTCGTCCTGTCAACTGTTTGCTGGTGCCGCGAGACACTCGGGGCACACGCCCCAGTAGGTGACCTCGGCCTCGTCGATCGAGAAGCCCTGGTCTTCGGACGCGGTCAGGCAGGGAGCCCGGCGCCCGGTCGGCGCCGTCGCTGAGACGTCGGGGCCGAGGAGCCGTCCCGGACATCCGCCGCCACGGATCCGAGGGTAGGTGGGGATCAGTCCACCCGGCCGCAGGCGAGCAGCGCGGCGGTCGGCAGGGCGAGCTGCGCGTCGGTGTCGCGGTAGCGGGCGCTGAGCAGGTCGTACTGCTGGCGGATCCGCTCGCGCACCGCCGTGGGCTGCCGTTCCAGCGCCAGGCCGATGGTCCCGATGCCGTTTGCGGGGCCGGCCCACCAGGCCTCCGGGTCGGCGCGGTGCTCCCAGGCCAGGGTCACGCACCGCACGTCGGTCAGGCCGGCCGCCGCCAACAGGCCGGTCAGGCCCTCCTCGGTACGGGGGAAGTCGTGCTCCGGCGCCAGGCGGGGCAGGTCCGTCGGTGTCTCGACGCCGGCGGCGGCGACCGCCTCGCCCCAGAGCCGTTGCAGCGGTGGCCGCGGACTCGGCCAGATGGTGACCGCCACCGCTCCGCCGGGTCGCACCACCCGGCGCAGTTCGGCTGCTGCGGCGGCCGGGTCCGCGACGTGGTTGAGCACGAAGTTGGCCACGGCCGCGTCGAAACCGCCGGCCGAAACTGCGCTCGTACGCTGCGGCCCGCCCGACCCAGCGGGATCGTTCGTCGGCGTCGAAGTCCGTGGCGATCATGGACGGCAGGGTAGTCGTGTCTCGCCTGACCAGCCGCCCCACGACATGCGCGCGGGTCCTACCGTGCAGGGCATGATGACGACTCTGGTGGTGCTCGCGGTGGTGGCCGCGGTCTTCGCGGCCGGGTACGGCTTCGTGGCCTGGCGTGATCGGGCCCGCCAGGCCTCCGGCGAGGAGTCCGCCGCCGCCCGGGACGCCCGCGCCCGGCAGCAGCGGTACGAGGCGGAGCGGCACGGGGCGCAGGGCGAGGCGCGGCACCGCGACCGCGGTCAGTCCCCCTTCTGACCCGAGCGCCGGAGCGGCCCGGCCGGCCCCCCATCGGGTGCGCGACCGTCCTACCGTTCGGGCATGAGGAGTCTCGTGGTGGTACTCGCGGTCCTGACCGTGCTCGTGGCGGCGGCCGTCGCGTACGTCAGCTGGCGTGACCGTCGGAGGCTGAGCTCCGACGATGACCCGGAGGTCGTCCGGGCCGCCCGGGGCGAGCGGCACCGTCGCGAGGCCGAGCGGCAGCACGCGCAGAGCGACGGCTGGAACCGCGGTGGCCACGGCTTCACGGGCTGAACGGGCGAGCGGCAGTACCCGTTGGCTCCGGCGGACGTTCTGGGCCCGGACCGGGCACTGCTACGGGGTTCGCCGCTGCGACCCGTGAACGATCGCCCGCGGTGGTGCGTGATCACCGGTGGGCATCATCCGCGCGCGGTCGGGGTACTGGGCAGGGACAGTTACGAGGCCGGGAGGCAACCGTGGGGGAGAGCGCGGGACGTCGGCGGCCGGGCCCGCTCGCCGGTCTGCTGGTGGCGGTGGTGGTCGCCGCCGGCTGCATGGGGGGCGGACTGGACCAGGGTGAGCCGCAACAGCCGGGCCCGCGGCAGACCCGGCAGCCCGCCTCGCCGGGGGCGCAGACCACCCGGGCGGACGCACCACCAGTGTCGCCGAGTTCAAGCAGGACTTCAACGACGCCGTGGGCAGCGCCGAGGCCTACTGGACGGCCCAGTTCCAGGCCTCCGGCAAGCGGTTCCAGCCGGTCCGGCGGGTGGTGCCGTACACCCGGGAGGGGGAGGTCTCCTGCGGCGGGCAACGGCTGCCGCGCAACAACGCCGTGTACTGCTCGGCCGGGGACTTCATCGCCTACGACGTGAACTGGTCGGTGGCCGCGTTCCGGCAGATCGGCGACGCGTTCCTGTTCTATCTGCTCGGCCACGAGTACGCCCACGGCATCCAGGTCCGCCTCGGCATCCGCTACAACTTCACCATCCAGCAGGAGTTGCAGGCCGACTGCATGGCCGGGGCGTACCTGGGCGACTCGGTCCGCGACGACCGGTTGACCGTCGAGGAGGGCGACCTGGACGAGTTCCGGGAGGGGCTGCTCGCGGTCGGCGACGACCCGGACCAGCCCTGGTTCGCCGAGGGCTCGCACGGCACCGCCGAGCAGCGCACCGACTCGTTCTTCCGCGGCTACGAGAAGTCCCTGGATGCCTGCGGGCTGGGCTGAGCGCGGTGATGCCGCAGGTCACGCCCGGTCCATCCGGCGGGCGGCGGACCGGGCCCGGCTGAGAGGATCGGCGGGTAGGCCCGCATCCGTCAGGAGGCTCCGCTGAGCAGCAACCATCCCGCCGCCGTGCTCTTCGACATGGACGGCACCCTCGTCGACAGCGAGAAGCTGTGGGACGTCGCGTTGCAGGAACTCGCGGCGGTGTACGGGGGCAGCATGTCCGACGCGGCCCGCAAGTCGATCATCGGCACGAGCATGGCCGACTCCATGCGGATCCTGCACGACGACCTCGGCCAGCCCGAGCGTGACCCGGAGGTCAGCGCCGCCTGGATCAACGCCCGCATCCTGGACCTGTTCCGCACCGGCCTGCGGTGGCGGCCGGGCGCGTTGGCGCTGCTGCGGGCGGTCCGCGCGGCGGGCATCCCCACCGCCCTGGTCACTTCCAGCGGCCGGCCGCTGGTCGAGGTCGCCCTCGACACGCTGGGGCGGGACAGCTTCGACGCGGTGGTCTGCGGCGACGAGGTGGACGCGGCCAAGCCGCACCCGGAGCCGTACCTGACCGCCGCCCGGCTGCTCGGCGTGCCGATCGGCCGCTGCGTGGCGATCGAGGACTCGCCGACCGGGGTGGCCAGCGCCCTCGCCGCCGGAGCCGCCGTGCTGGCCGTACCGGCGGAGGTGCCGCTGCCGCCCACGGACGGCGTACACCAGTTGGAAAGCCTGACCGCGGCGGACCTGGAGCTGCTGGCGGCGCTGCTCGGCGAACCGCCGGCCTGACCGCGACACGAAGGGGGCCCCGCCGGGTCGGCGGGACCCCTCGTCGTGTGCGGGGTCAGTCGTGGGCGATGGCGCCCAGCACGTTGATCCGCGCGGCGCGCACCGCGGGCAGCACCGCGGCGATCACGCCGATGATCGCGGCCAGGACGAGGAAGACCCCCATCTGGCCCCAGGGCAGGATCAGGTCGGTGATGCCCTCGTCCTTGAGCGCCCGGACCACCGCGGCGCCCAGGCCGGTGCCGACCGCCACGCCCAGCAGCGCCCCGAAGATCGAGATCACCACCGCCTCGACGGTGATCATGCGCATGGTCTGCGCCCGGCGCAGCCCGATCGCCCGCAGCAGGCCCAGCTCGCGGGTCCGCTCCAGCACCGACAGGGCCAGGGTGTTGATGATGCCGAGCACCGCGATCACGATGGCCAGCGCCAGCAGGATCTGGATCATCCGCAGCGGGGTGTCCAGCTGGCTGGTCTGCTGCTTGATGAACGCGTCCCGGTCGGCCACCGACACCTCCGGGCTGTCGGCCAGCAGCGTCTCCACCCGCGGCTGCACGTCGGCGACCTTCGCGCCGGGCGCGAGCTGCACGAAGCCCTGGATGGGCTGCGGGATGGCGAAGTCGGCGGCGCCTGCGGCGGCAGCAGCACCGGGTTGGTCAGCTCGGAACTCTCGTAGATGCCGCTGACCGTGTACGTGCGGGCCTCGCCCCGGGACAGCTGCACCGTGACCTGGGAGCCGACCGACACGTTGCGCGACTTGGCGGTGTCGGAGCTGAACAGCATCTGATCGGGGCCGAGCCGGCTGATGTCACCGGCGGTGGCCTTCGCGCCGAAGATCCGCTGCAGCGCAGCGACGTTGCTCGACGCCGCCACCCAGGTACGGGTGCCGTTGACCGTGCCCATGTCGCCGTACTCCCCGTCGACCAGCTGGACGCCCGGGATCGCCGCGGCCTTCTCCAGCACCGCGGGGTCGAAGCTCGGCGGGCGCGGCCCGCTCTGCGCCCCGGAGATCACCAGTTCGGCCTTGATGGTGTCCGCGGCCAGCTTGCTGATGCTGCCCTTGGCCGAGTCGAGGATCACCGTCACCCCGGTCACCAGGGCGATGCCGACCATCAGCGCGGCCGCGGTGATCGCGGTGCGGCGCGGGTTGCGGCCCGAGTTGAGCCGGCCCAGCTTGCCCGGCACCGACCAGGAGAAGAGCGCGCCGAGCAGGGAGACCACCGGCCGGCTGATCAGCGGGGTCAGCAGCGCCACCCCGATGAAGGCGAAGAGCACGCCGCCGAGGATGGTGGCCAGGGTGTTGTCGCCGGCGTGACCGTCCAGGCCGAGGAAGAGCAGCACGGCGCCGATCGCGGTGACGATCCCGCCGGCCACCGTGACCTTGGTCAGCGGCCGGTCCGGGGTGGCCACGTCCTGCATCGCGGCGATCGGCGGGATCCGGGACGCCCGCAGCGCGGGCAGCAGCGCCGCCACCACGGTGATCACCAGGCCGACGCCGAAGGCGCCGATCACCGCCGCCGGCGGCACGCCGAGCCCGGCCAGGCTCAGCCCGCCGGCCAGCTTGCCGAACAGGTACGCCAGCAGCGCGCCCACGCCGATGCCGGCGGCCAGCCCCAGTACGGAGGCGATCAGGCCGACCGCGATGGCCTCCAGCACCACCGAGCCGATGATCTGCCGCCCGCTCGCCCCGATGGCCCGCATCAGGGCCAGCTCCCGGGTGCGCTGGGCGACGATGATCGAGAAGGTGTTGAGGATCAGGAAGGTGCCGACCAGCAGCGCCACCGCGGCGAAGCCGAGCAGGACCTTGTTGAAGAAGGAGAGCGCCTCCTTCAGGCTGGCCGCCTGGTCGGCGGCGGCCTGCTCGCCGGTCTTCACCTCGTAGCCGGCGCCCAGGGCGGCCGACACGTCGTCGCGCAGCCGCTCGGCCGACACGCCGTCCGCGGCCTGCACACTGACGCTGCTGAACGTGTCCGGCTTGCCCAGCATCAGCCGCTGCGCCACCGGGGTGGTGAAGACGACCTCGTTCACCCCGCCCATCGAGTCCCGGCCACCGCTGTAGCCGAAGACGCCGACGATGGTGAACTCCTTCTTCGGCTCCAGGGTCAGCACACCGACCCGGTCACCGACCTTGACCTTCGCCGCGTCCGCGAGGGCCTGGTTGATGACGATCTCGTCGTCGGCCCGGGGCTCCCGGCTGCCGTCGCGGAGCTGGATCAGGTCGTTCTCGCCGACCCAGTTCTCGCCCAGCTGCGGCGGACCGAACGAGGTCACCACCTTGCCGTTGCTGCCGATCAGCCGGGCGCCGTCGGCGTTGACCAGGCCGGTGACGTCCGTCGCGCCCGGCACCTTCGCCTTCACCTGGTCGACCACGGACGCCGGCACCGGGGCGGCGACCTGCTCGCCCTCGGCCTCGCTGAGCTCGACCTTCGGCTTCGCCGAGACGATCACGTCGATGTTCGAGTACCCGTCGGCGAAGACCGCGTCGAACGACCGGCCCAGGGTGTCGGTCAGCACGAACGCGCCGGAGACGAACATGACGCCCAGCACGACGGCCAGGCCGGACAGCAGGAGGCGCACCTTGCGCGCCAGCAGACTCTTCCACGTGGCGCGGAACATCAGCGCGCCACCTCGGCGGGAGTGTCGAGCTTCTTCATGGTGTCCAGCACCGTGTCGGCGGTCGGCTCCACCAGTTCGGAGACGATCTGCCCGTCGGCCAGGAAGATCACCCGGTCGGCGTACGCGGCGGCGGTCGGGTCGTGGGTGACCATCACGATGGTCTGGCCGTGCTCGCGTACCGAGTTGCGCAGGAAGTTGAGCACCTCCGCGCCGGAACGGGAGTCCAGGTTGCCGGTCGGCTCGTCGGCGAAGATCACCTCGGGGCGGGCGACGAGGGCCCGCGCGCAGGCCACCCGCTGCTGCTGGCCGCCGGAGAGCTGCGCCGGCCGGTGCTTCAGCCGGTCCCGCAGTCCGACCGTGTCGATCACCGTGTCGTACCAGGCCGGGTCCGGCTTGCGGCCGGCGATCGACAGCGGCAGCAGGATGTTCTCCTGGGCGGTGAGCGTGGGCAGCAGATTGAACTGCTGGAAGATGAAGCCGACCTTGTCCCGGCGGAGCTTGGTCAACCCGGAGTCGCCGAGCCCGGTCACCGTCGTCTCGCCGATCGACACCGTGCCCCGGGTCACCGAGTCCAGGCCCGCCAGACAGTGCATCAGCGTCGACTTGCCCGAGCCGGACGGCCCCATGATCGCGGTGAACCGGCCGCGCTCGAACTCCGCGGTCACCCCCCGCAGCGCGGCGACCTGCGCCTCACCGCTGCCGTACAACTTCCACACCTCGTTGGCCCGGGCCGCGGCCTGCACCTGCGGACCCACCGTCGCGGTCACGTCATCTACCTCTTCCGTCTGCCTGCTTTTTCCGCACCGCCCCCGCTGGCCGGTGCGGCAGTTTCCATCCTCGGCCCGGCGGCTGGAGGATCCGTCCACCCCCGGACGTATCCGGTGCCGGAGATCGCGCTGCGGGTCGGCCCCGATCCCGACTCAGGGTTGCCCCTGACCCGGCCGGAGTCGACCGGTTTCCCGCACCGCCGGGACGTCGTCGTCGACGCCGACGCTAGGGCCTGACGTCGCGTCATGGTCAACCCCGCCGCGCCGCCGATGGTCACGGTAGGTGACAAGGGCAACTGCGCGGCCGGGCCGCCGATCACGCCCCCGGACGCACCAGACCCGTCTCGTACGCCAGCACGACCGCCTGCACCCGGTCGCGCAGCCCCAGCTTGGTCAGCACGTGCCCGACGTGGGTCTTGATGGTGGTCTCGCTTACCGACAGCGCCCGGGCGATCTCCGCGTTGGACAGCCCCCGGGCGACCTGCACCAGCACCTCACGTTCGCGCTCGGTCAGCGTCTTGAGGGCCTTCGGCGGGCTCGCCGCCGGGTCGGGCAGCGCGTCGGCGAAGCGGTCCAGCAGCCGCTTGAGGATCCGCGGCGCCACCACCGCCTCCCCGGCGGCCACCGTCCGGATCGCGGTGACCAGGTCCTCCGCCGGCACGTCCTTGGCCAGGAACCCGCTCGCCCCGGCCCGCAGCGCGCCGACCACGTACTCGTCCAGGTCGAAGGTGGTCAGGATCAACACCCGGACCGGCAGCCGGGCGTCGACGATGGCCCGGGTCGCGGCGACCCCGTCCATCCGGGGCATCCGGATGTCCATCAGCACCACGTCCGGCAGCAGCCGCCGGGACAGCTCCACCGCCTCCAGGCCGTCCCCGGCCTCGGCGACGATGTCCAGGTCGTCCTCCGTGCCGAGCACCATCCGGAAGCCGGTACGCAGCAGCGGCTGGTCGTCGGCGAGCAGGATCCGCACCGGCCGCGCCGGCGCAGTGCTGTCGGTCATCGGATCTCCCCGTCGTGCTGCTCGTGCCGCCCCGGCCCGCCGGGCCGACGTCGTCCGTCGTGCCGGCGTCGCCCGCGTCGGCCGGTCACGCGAGAACCACCCCGACCGGCTCCAGCGGGATCCGCGCGTACACCCGGAAACCGCCGCCCGGCCGCGGACCGGTCCGCAGGATCCCACCGTAGAGGGCGACCCGCTCGCGCATGCCGACCAGCCCGTGCCCGATCCAGTCGGGTGTCGGACCCGGGCCGCGCCCGGTGTCGGTGACCTCCACCGCCAGGGGGAACCGTCGGCGAAGGTGAGCCGGACCAGCGCCGTCGCCGTCCCGGCGTGCTTGAGCGCGTTGGTCAGCGCCTCCTGCACGATCCGGTACACGGTCAGCGCCACCCCCTCTTCCATCGGGCCGGGCCTGCCGTCCACCCGCAGCGTCACCGGCAGGCCCGCCTCCCGCACCTGCTCGACCAGCGCCTCGATGCCGGCCAGGCCGGGCTGCGGGCGAGGTCGGCGGCCGGCTCCGCGTCGGTACGCAGCACGTCCAGCAGCCGGCGCAGCTCCCGCAGCGTGGCCCGGCTGGTCTCCTCGATGGTGGCGATCGCCTCGTCCGCCGTGTCCAGGTCCCGGCGCAACACCCGGCGGGCGCCGGTGGCCAGCAGCTGCCCGAACACTTGCTGAAGGCCGACCACAGGCGGCCGATGCCGAACCACCCTCCCCCCCTCCCTGGGGAGGAGGCTCACTCGTCCGCGCCCGGGGCGACCGGCCCGGACCGGGCATCGCGCAGCGGATCGGTGATGGCGGTGGTCGGGAAGGGCGGCGGGGTGCCGCCGAAGCTCGGGCAGTGCGCCTGGTGGCTGCACCAGTCACAGAGCCGGCTGGGCCGGGGCCGGAAATCCTGCCGCGCGGTGGCCTGCTCGATGGCCTGCCAGAGCGCCACCACCGTGCGCTCGAAGCGCAGCAGCTCCTCGGCGTCCGGGGTGTAGTCGCAGATCTCGGCGTCCTTGAGGTAGAGCAGCCGCAGCACCCGCGGCACCACCCCCCGGGTCCGCCACAGCACCAGGGCGTAGAACTTGAGCTGGAACAGCGCCCGTGCCTCGAAGGCCTCCCGCGGCGCGCCACCGGTCTTGTAGTCGACCACCCGCAGCGCCCCGTCCGGCGCGACGTCGAGCCGGTCCAGGTAGCCCCGGATCAGCAGCTCGTCGTCGACCACCGCGGAGATCAACGCCTCCCGCTCGGCGGGCTCCAACCGGCGCGGATCCTCCACCGCGAAGTAGCCCTGCAGCAGCGCGGCGGCCGAGCGGAGGAACTCGGCGGCGCCGGCGGCGTCGCCCTCGGCGAACAGGCCCGCCAGCTCCGGCTCCTCGGTGACCAGCCGGTCCCACTGCGGGGCCACCAGGTCACCCGCGGACTCCGGCGTGCGGGCCGCCGCCGGCAGGTCGAACAGCCGCTCCAGCACGGCGTGCACCAGCGTGCCCCGGGCCTGCTCCACGGTGGGCCGCTCGGGCAGCCGGTCGATGCTGCGGAACCGGTAGAGCAGGGGGCAGGTCTTGAAGTCCGCCGCCCGCGACGGCGACAGCGACGCCCGAACCGTGGGTGGCACCGCCGCCGGGGCGAGGCTGTCCTGTGCGTCGATCACCGGTTCCGCCGTCATGTCCGGAAGGTTAGGGCACCGGTGTGACAGGGCCGCCGTCGCCGCACCGGCGCATGATCCGCCCCCGTAGCATCGGTGCGGTGCAGCAGCCGTCCCCACCACCACGCCGGCGCGGGCGCCGTCCCGGCCTGACCGTGGGCCGGGTGTTCGGGGTGCCGCTGCACCTGGACGCCTCGATGCTCCTGCTCACCCTGGTGGTGACCGTCGCGTACGCGGCGCTCGCCCGCCGCCAGCTCGACCTCGGCCCGGTGGCCGGCTATCTGATCGGCGCCGGCTTCGTCGTCTCCCTGCTCGGCTCCGTCCTGCTGCACGAGCTGGGCCACGCGCTGACCGCCCGGCGCTACGGCATCGGTGTGAGCGGGATCACCCTGGAACTGCTGGGCGGGTACACCGAGCTGGACCGGGATGCGCCGAGCCCCCGGGTCGAGCTGCTGGTCTCGCTCGCCGGCCCGGCGGTCTCCGCGGTGCTCGGCGCCGCCGCCGTCGCGGCCACCCTGGCCCTGCCCGACGGCACCCTGGCCGACCAGCTCGCCTTCCAGGTCGCGGCGAGCAACGTGGTGGTGGCGATCTTCAACAGCCTGCCCGGGCTGCCGCTCGACGGCGGCCGCGCGCTGCGCGCGGCCGTGTGGGCGCTCACCCGGGACCGGCACCGGGGCACCGAGGTGGCCGGCTGGGTGGGCCGCGCGGTCGCCCTCGGCACCCTGGCCCTGGTCGTCCTGGTCACCCTGCGCCGGGCGCTGCCCCCGTTGCTGCTGCCGCTGCTGCTGCTGGTGGCGTTCACCCTGTGGCGGGGCGCCGGGCAGTCGATCCGGCTGGCCCGGATCAGCCGTCGATTCCCGCTGATCGACCTGGCCCGGCTGGCCCGACCGGTGCTGCCGGTGCCCAGCGGCACCCCGCTGGCCGAGGCGCAGCGCCGCCGCGCGCAGGGCCCCACCCCGCAGGCCGCGCTCGCGGTCGTCGACTCCGCCGGCCGGCCGGTCGCCCTGGTCGACCCGGCCCGGGCCGACGCCGTACCCCCGGAACGCCGGCCGTGGCTCGCGGTGGACGCGGTGTCCCGCGGCCTGGACACGGTCCCGACGCTGCCGGTCGGCGCGGACGGCGAGCGGGTGATGCAGACCGTGCAGACCCACCCGGGCGCGCAGTACCTCGTGACGGCAGGCGAAGATGTCGTCGGCGTTCTGCACATCGCGGATCTGGCGCAGCTCCTGGAACCCAAACGGAAGATGAACACGTGACCGCACAGCCCTCCACCGTCCCGGCCGACCCCGCCGCCCCGGCGCTGCCCCCCGTGCACCGGGGGCCGTTCCGCCCCGGCGACCGGGTGCAGCTGACCGACCCGAAGGGGCGGATGCACACCGTGACGCTGGAGCCCGGCAAGGAGTTCCACACCCACCGCGGCATCCTCAAGCACGACACCCTGATCGGGCTGCCCGACGGCAGCGTGGTCACCACCACCGGCGGCGGCACGGCCTTCCTGGCGCTGCGCCCGCTGCTGTCGGACTACGTGCTCTCCATGCCGCGCGGCGCCCAGGTGATCTACCCGAAGGACTCCGCGCAGATCGTCGCGATGGGCGACATCTTCCCCGGCGCGAAGGTCCTCGAGGCCGGCGCCGGCTCCGGGGCGCTCTCCTGCTCGCTGCTGCGCGCCGTCGGCACCGAGGGTGAGCTGCACTCCTTCGAGGTGCGCGAGGACTTCGCCCAGATCGCCAAGCGCAACGTCGGGGCGTTCTTCAACGGGCCGCACCCGGCCTGGCGGCTGCACGTCGGCGACGTCGCGCAGTGTCAGGAGACCGGATTCGACCGGATCATCCTGGACATGCTCACCCCGTGGGAGAACCTCGACATGGTCGAGCGGGCGCTGGTGCCCGGCGGCGTCTTCATCGGCTACGTGGCCACCACCCCGCAGCTGTCCGAGCTGGTGGAGGCGCTGCGCGAGCGCGGCGGCTGGACCGAGCCGCGCGCCTGGGAGTCGCTGGTCCGCGACTGGCACGCCGAGGGCCTGGCCGTCCGCCCGGACCACCGGATGATCGCGCACACCGCGTTCCTGGTCTCCGCGCGCAAGCTCGCCCCGGGCGTGACCGCGCCGCCGCGCCGCCGCAAACCGAGCAAGGGCACCGAGGCGTACGTCCAGCGGCGGCAGGCGCTGCGCGAGGCGGAGGCGGCCCGGCAGGCGGCCGCCGCCCAGGTCGACGGCGTCGAGACGGTCGTGCCGGCGGAGGAGCCGGACCAGCCGTGACTCCGGTGGGTCGGCCCGGCAGGGGACAGGCGATCATGTGTCCCGGCGCGGACGGGCGCCGGGACGACACCCTGCACGCTCTGGTTGCAGAACGATCCCGTGATCACCCGTTGGCCGGCTTCGAGTCCGCGGCCGTACCGGTGCAGCAGCGCGCAGAGGCGCGACAGCGACAGGAACGGGTCGTCCATGGCATCACCGGGGGTCCGGGTGGCGACCAGGGCGTCGTCGTGCCACAGTTCGACCGTGGTCCCGGTGAGGGCGGACCGCACGGGCGCCTCCGGGCCGACCACGATGCCCCAGTTGCCCAGGCCGTCGGCGATGGTGGTGGGGTCGTCCGCCTGCGCACTCAGCCGGCGTTCGTTCAGTTCGAACGCCGGCGCGACCGCCCGCACGGCGGACCTCGCGGCTGCCGGATCGATGCGGTCGCCGCGCAACGGCGCGCCGAGCACGAGGCACAGCTCCGGCTCCAGGTAGCACGACCTGATCCGGTCATGGCCGAGCACGTCCCCCGAGCCGAGCGTACGGCTCTCCAGGAGATAACCGAACGGCCGGAAGCCCTTCCCCATCACGTCTCGACGCGGGCCGGAGGTGAGTCCCACCTTCCAGCCGGCCAGTCGCTCGCCTGCGGCCACCAGCCGGTCGAGGACGGCCAACTGCAGGCCCAGTGCCTCGTGGACGTCCTGAGTGGCGGCGGTCGCGCCGGGGCCGGCAACGCCGTTCAGTCTCGCCTCGGCGAAGGCCCTCACCAGTTGCTCGTCGTACACGTCGTGTCCTCTGTCGGGTCTGCGGCGACCGGCTTTCACCCGCCCTCGGCCGGCAACGGGAGCGGGGAGGGACGGACCGCCCGTCCCTCCCCGCTGCCGACGTCAGGCCGGCCGTCGGCAGATCGCCGAGTTGCGCCGGGCGCGGATCAGAGCCAGCCGGGCACGACGAAGATGAGCCACGTGACGATGGGGACGATCACCACCATGCTGAAGCCCCAGCGCATGAGGCCCTTGTAGACGTACTCCCGCTGTTCGTCGGTCGCGTTGGCGACGGTGAGCGCACCGCTCGTCGAGTACGGGCTCGAGTCGACGATGGACGACGAGAGCGCCAGAGCGGTGATCAGTCCGACCGCCCCGACGGCGTTGCTGCCGGTCAGGAACGGTACGGCGAGCGGAATCAGGGCGCCGAGGATGCCGGTCGTCGAAGCGAACGCGGACACCGCACCGCCGATGAAGCAGATGACGAGTGCGGCCATCAACGGGGCACCGATGGTGGCGACCTCCTGACCGAGCCAGTCGATCGTGCCGATGCTCTGCATGACGCCGACGTACATGACGATGCCGCAGACGAGCAGCACGGTGGGCCAGGCGACGTGGTTGACGGCGTTCTTGGCCGACTCCGGTGAGAGCAGGGTGAGGATCGCGGCCACGGTGACGGCGACCATGCCGACGTTGAGGTCGAAGAAGAGCGCGGCGACGGCGAGGCCCAACAGCCCGATCACCGTCATGATCCGTTCCCGGTCCAGCCTGAGCGGCGCCTCCGCCTCGGCCGGCACGGTCGTGGTGGTGGTGGCGGCTCCCCCCGACGACCTGGTCGCCTGGGCGGGCACGGGCGAAGGGGCCGACCCCGCGGCGACCGCGACGGCGCCGCCGGCCGGACGGGCGCCGGCGGCGTCTTCGTCGGCGAGGCTGACGCCGGAGTCCGAGGCTCCCTCCGTGGCGGGGTCGCGGCCGGCTCCGCGCGCGGTCCCTCGTCGTACCGGTGCGGGTGGCGCTGACCAGGTCCGCTTCGTCGATGGTGCCGGTGCCGGTGTCGAGGGCCCGGCGGGTGAGCAGTTCGCGGCCGCCCCACATGAAGTACGCGGCGAGGCTGATGGCGAGGTTGACGAGGAACGAGGCCAGGAAGAGCAGGGTCGGGTTGCCCGGCAGCCCCGCCTTCTCGACCACACCGTTGGTGATGCTGCCGAAGATGCTGATCGGCGAGAAGCCGCCGGCACTGGCCCCGTTGATGATCAGCAGGCCCATCATGAGCGGGTTGATCTTGTACCGCCTCGCGAAGCCCAAGCCGATCGGGGCGATGATCGCCACCGCCGCCGGGACCACGGCCCCGATCGCGGTGAGGCAGGCGGTCACCAGGAACATGATCCACGGGATCAGCCCGACCCGGCCCCCGACCAGTCGGACCGCGGTCTGGATGAGCCAGTCGACCGTGCCGTTGGCCTTCGCGATGGCGAACAGGTACGTGACGCCGACGAGGATGACGAACAGATCGCCAGGGAAACCGGCGAAGACGGCATCGGTCTTCTCGCCGAGGTCCTCCCCGTCGAGGACCGAGATGCCGACGATGAAGGCGGCGACGATCGCGAGCGCGCCGAGGTTCACCGGTCGGATCGTGGCTATCACGAAGATGAGGGCTAGGACGAGGATCGAGACGAGCTCTACCGACATGGGAGCCTCCCGGGTGAGGGGTCGGAGGTCAGCGGGATGGTGGGGCAGGAGCCGTGCCAGCCGGCAACTCGGTCTACTTCGGACGGTGCGCCGTCTGCCTCCCTCGGACTCGAGCTGGCAGATGTCCGTCCCGCTTGGACGGGCGGAGAAGACATCTGGACGGACGCGTACCGGTGGCGGGAACCGGGGGGCTGCACCCGCCGCGGCACGGACCGCATAACACGGACCTGTTTCCGCAATGCGAAAATTAAATTTCGTTCTCGGGAGTATGTGCTATGTCACATCGACCGTCAAGACCACCGACCGGCCGGCCCGTGAGCCGTCCAGCCGGGACAGACCGCGGCGGCCCGCCGGACGGTCGGATGCTTGCGCTCTCCCGGCCGTTCGTTGATACGGTCTCCGTTATGCGGTAGACAACTTCCGCATGGCGGACTTTGTTACCTGAGAGGCAGCCTCGGTATGACCCCCACCGGCCGTCACTTCCTCCAGATCCCGGGCCCCACCAACACGCCGGACCGGGTGCTACGCGCCATGGCCGCGTCCACCATCGACCACCGCGGCCCCCAGTTCGCCGAGCTCGCACTGGAGGTGCTCGAGGCCGTCAAGCCGGTCTTCGGCACCACGCAGCCCGTCGTCATCTATCCGGCGTCGGGCACCGGCGCCTGGGAGGCTGCCCTGGTCAACACCCTCAGTCCCGGGGACCGCGTGGTGTGCTTCGAGACGGGCCACTTCGCGACGTTGTGGCGGGAGATGGCGCGCAGACTCGACCTCGAGGTCGACCTCGTGCCCGGCGACTGGCGGCACGGGGTCGACCCGCAGACGGTCGCCGACAAGCTGCGCGACGACACCGGCCAGCGCATCAAGGCCGTCCTGGTCGTACACAACGAGACCTCGACCGGCGTGACGAGCCGGGTCGCCGAGGTGCGGAAGGCGATCGACTCGACCGGCCACCCGGCACTGCTGCTCGTCGACACCATCTCGTCGCTGGGATCCATCGAGTACCAGCACGACGCGTGGGGCGTCGACGTCACGGTGGCCGGCTCCCAGAAGGGGCTGATGCTGCCGCCCGGGCTCAGCTTCAACGCGGTCAGCCAGAAGGCACTGGACGCGTCGAAGAGCGCGCGGCTGCACCGGTCGTTCTGGGACTGGCAGCCGGTCATCGAGGCCAACAAGCGCGGCTTCTTCCCCTACACCCCGGCCACCAACCTGCTCTACGGGCTGCGGGAGGCGCTGCGCATGCTCGACGAGGAAGGCCTGGCCAACGTGTACGCCCGCCACCAGCGGCACGCCGAGGCGACCCGACTGGCGGTCCGCGGCTGGGGCCTCGAGGTGCTCTGCGCGGACGAGCGCGAGCATTCGGGATCGCTGACCGGCGTCATCGTCCCCGACGGGTACGACGCCGACAAGATCCGTGCCGTCATCCTGGACCGGTACAACATGTCGCTGGGCGCCGGTCTCGGCAAGCTCGCCGGACGGATCTTCCGGATCGGCCATCTGGGTGACTTCAACGACCTGATGCTCGCGGGCACCCTCGCCGGTGTCCAGCTGGGCCTCGTCGCCGCCGGGGTTCCGATCGACACCACCGGGATCAACGCGGCCCTCGACCGCCTGCAACGCCCCTGAGCCGCCCCGGATCTCGCCCTCGCCCGGTCCACAGAGGAGGCCAGTAACCGTGACCATCAGTGACGATCGCGTCGACCGGGACGTCGAGGAGCTCGGCCGGGACCTTGCCCGGGACCTCGAGCACGCCCTCGACGGCGAGACCGGCTTCGACGCGTACACCCGCCACCTGTTCTCCCGGGACGCGAGCATGTACGCCATCCAACCGATCGGTGTGGTGTTCCCGCGGCACGCGGACGACGTCGCGGCCGCCGTCTCGCTCGCCGGGAGGTACGGCGTACCGGTGGTCCCACGCGGCGGTGGCACGAGCCTCGCCGGGCAGACGATCGGCCCCGGCCTGGTGCTCGACCTGTCCCGGCACATGCACCGCATCCTGGACATCGACGCGGACGCCCGGGTGGCGCGGGTGCAACCCGGAGTCGTGCAGGACCAGCTCAACCGCGCGGCCGCCGCGCACGGCCTGATGTTCGGGCCGGACACGTCCACCAGCAACCGCGCCACCATCGGTGGGATGCTCGGCAACAACTCCGCCGGGAGCGGGTCCGTCCGCTACGGGATGACGATCGATCACATCCGCGAACTCGACGTCGTGCTCGCCGACGCCTCCCGGGCCCGCTTCGCCCCGCTGGATCCGGCGGAGCGGGCCCGTCGCGCCGCCCTGCCGACGCTGGAGGGGAGCCTCTACCGGCAGTTGCCGCACCTGCTGGAGACGTATGCGGGCGCCATCTCGAAGGACTTTCCGGCGTACTGGCGACGGGCCTGCGGCTACCGCCTGGACCGGCTCGCCGGCGACCCGTCGTTCAACCTCGCCCCGTTCGTCGTCGGGTCGGAGGGAACCCTCGTGATCGCGACCGAGGCCCTCGTGGACCTCGTGCCCAAGCCACGCCGGACGGTGATCGCGGTCGGCCATTTCACGTCGGTCCTCGGCGCCATCGAGGCGACCGAGGACGCCCTGGCCTGCGACCCGGCGGCGGTCGAGATGATGGACCGCACCATCCTCGACCTGTCCCGACAGAAGATCGAGTACGCCGACCTCGGGCGGACCCTCGAAGGCGACCCCGAGGCGCTGCTCTTCGTCTCCTTCAGCGGGGACGACGAGCGCCAACTCGTCGGTCAGCTCGATCGCCTGGCCGCGCTGTGGAGCAGGCACGGCCACGGGTATCACACGCTGCGCGCCGAGACGGCCCAGCAGCAGGCCCCGTTGCTCAAGGTGCGCAAGTCCAGCCTCGGCCTGCTGATGGCCGCCGGCAGCGGGACCCGGCGTCCGCTCGCGTTCGTCGAGGACACCGCGGTCGACCCGAAGCACCTCGCCGACTACACCAGACGCTTCCGCGAGGTGCTCGACCGACACGGCCTCCAAGCCGGCTTCTACGGGCACTGCTCGGTCGGTTGCCTGCACATCCGGCCCTTCGTGGACGTCAGCAGACCCGAGCAGGTCCGCGCGATGCGCGCGGTCGCAGAAGAGATCAAGGATCTTGTCCGGGAGTACGGCGGGGTCAACTCCAGCGAGCACGGCGACGGCCTGGCCCGCAGCGAGTTCAACCGGGAGATCTTCGGCGAAGAGCTGTACGAGGCGATGCGCACCGTCAAGGGCATCTTCGACCCGGAGAATCTCATGAACCCGGGCAAGATCGTCGACGCCCCGTCGATGACCGAGAACCTGCGTGACGCCGCGCTCCCCCCGGCGCCGCCGATCAGGACGCGGTTGACCTTCGACGTTGTCGGGGGCATGCGGGGGGCCGCGGACCGGTGCATGAACATCGGGCTGTGCCGCAAGAGCGAGACCGGTGCCATGTGTCCGTCGTACATGGCGACCCGGCAGGAGGAGCATGCCACCCGGGGACGGGCGAACGCACTGGTCAAGGCGCTCTCCGAGCCGGACCCCGCGACGGCGCTCGGTGACGAGCGGCTGCACGAGATCCTCGACCTGTGCCTGATGTGCAAGGCGTGCAAGAGCGAGTGTCCGCTCGGGGTGGACATGGCATCGCTCAAGGCCGAGGCCCTCGCACAGCACCACGACGTCCACGGCGTACCGCTGCGCTCGCGGCTCTTCGGCGCCATCCGGCTGCTCAACCGCCTTGGCTCGGCCGTGGCGCCGCTGTCCAACCTGCCCGGCCGTGTCCGGCGCTGCGCGGGCTGATGGACCGAGCCGCCGGCATCACGCCGAACCGTCCGCTGCCCGCCTTCCAACGGCGCAACCTCGTCCGCTGGTTCCGCCGCCACGCCCGCTCGGTGGACGGGACGGCACCGCTGGGCGAGGTGACCCTGCTCGCCGACTCCTTCACCACCTTCACGGAGCCGGGAATCGGTCGGCAGCGGTGGAGCTGCTGGAAGCCGCCGGCTGGACGGTCCGGCTGGAGAGCGGGGGATGTTGCGGTCGCGCCAGCTTCTCCAAGGGCCTGCTCGACGACGCCAGAAGGAAGGCAGGGTCGCTGGCCAGAAGGTTGGCCCGCTCGTCGACGCCCGGATCTCCGATCGTCGGGTGCGAGCCCTCGTGCATCCTGACCCTGCGCGACGAACACCGGCAACTGCTTCCCGACGACCCTGACGTGCGGGATGTCTCCGGCCGGGTGCGTCAGGTCGAGGAACTGCTGGTCGAGGCCATCGACTCCGGCCGGCTGCGGCTCGCCGAGTCGGGGCTGTCCGGCCGACGCATCCTCTACCACGGGCACTGCCATCAGAAGGCCGAGGTCGGTACGGCCGCCACCGTGGCGTTGCTGCGCCGCATCCCCGGCGTCGAGGTGGTCGAGCTGGACGCCGGATGCTGCGGAATGGCGGGTTCGTTCGGGTTCGAGTCCGAGCACTACGAGCTGTCGATGGCGGTGGGCAACGACCGGCTCTTTCCGGCCGTCCGGGCGGAGCCGGCCGACACCGTGGTGGCTGCCACCGGCGTGTCCTGCCGTCAGCAGATCCGGCACGGCACGCAGCGGGTCGCCCGGCATCCACTCGAGCTGGTCCGCCAGTCGTTGGCCGCGAGCTGACCATCGGCAGCCGCTGACCCAGGTGCCGGCCGATGACCGGAGGGTGGGCGCAACGGCGCGTTCCCGGTGCGGCCCCGGCGGCGCTGCTGTCGCAGCCCCGCCGGGGTTCACCTGCTGCTCATGCTTACTTCTCGGAGGAAACCTGGTACGCCGGAAGGGTGAGGAAGTCGGCGTAGTCGTCCGCCAGGGCGACCTCGAGGACCAGCTTCCGGGCCTGGGCGAACCGCTCCTCGTCGAACTGCTCCTTCCCCAGGGCGTCGCAGATCTTGGCCAGCTCCTCGTCGAGAATGCGCTCGACCAGCTCGCCCGTGACGGTCGTACCGGTGTCGAGCTCGACGTCGTTGTGCACCCACTGCCAGATCTGCGACCGGGCGATCTCGGCGGTCGCCGCGTCCTCCATCAAATTGTTGATGGCCACCGCACCGTTGCCGGCCAACCACGAGGCGAGGTACTGCACCGCGACGCTGATGTTGTTGCGCAGCCCGGCCTCGGTGACCGCGCCGGGGGTGCTTCGCACGTCGAGCAACTGGTCCGCGGTGACCGAGACCTCCTCGCGCAGCCGGTCGAGCTGATTCGGCCGGCCACCGAGCACCCGGTCGAAGACCTCCTGGCAGATGGGCACCAGGTCGGGGTGCGCGACCCACGAACCGTCGAAGCCGTCCCCGGCCTCCCGCTCCTTGTCCTCGCGGACCTTCGCCAGCGCCAGCTGGTTGACCTGCGGATCACGTCGGCTGGGGATGAAGGCCGCCATCCCGCCGATCGCGAACGCCCCGCGCTTGTGGCAGGTGCGCACCAGCAGCTCGGTGTAGGCGCGCATGAAGGGGGCCGTCATCGTCACCGAGTTTCGGTCCGGCAGCACGAAGTCGGCGCCGGAGTCGCGGAAGTACTTGATGATGCTGAACAGGTAGTCCCACCGGCCGGCGTTGAGGCCCGACGCGTGCTCCCGCAGCTCGTAGAGGATCTCCTCCATCTCGAACGCCGCCGGCATCGTCTCGATCAGCACGGTCGCGCGGATCGTGCCATGGGCGATGCCGAGCCGCTGCTGCGCGAAGGTGAACACCTCGTTCCACAGCCGCGCCTCGAGGTGGCTCTCCATCTTCGGCAGGTAGAAGTACGGGCCACTGCCCCGGCGCAGGAGTTCCTCGGCGTTGTGGAAGAAGTACAGGCCGAAGTCGACCAGGGCGCCCACGACCGGCCTGCCGTCGACGAGCAGATGGCTCTCGTCGAAGTGCCAGCCGCGCGGTCGCACCACGATCGTCGCGAGTCGCCTGTCCTCGCGCAGCGCGTACTCCCGGCCGTCCGGGGAGGCGAAGGAGATCGCCCGGCGCACCGCGTCGTACAGGTTGATCTGCCCGCCCACGACGTTGCCCCAGTGGGGCGTGTTCGCGTCCTCGAGATCGGCGAGCCAGACCCGGGCGCCGGAGTTGAGGGCGTTGATCGTCATCTTGCGCTCGGTCGGTCCGGTGATCTCCACCCGGCGGTCCCGCAGGTCGTCAGGGGCTGGAGCGACGGTTCACGCGGTCTCCCGCACCTCCCGCGTCTCGGGCAGGAAGTCGAACCGGTGGCTGCGGGCGACGGCGTCCCGGCGCTGGCGGCGCAGGTCGAGCAACTCGTCGCGGCGGGCGCCGAACAGCTCCTGCAGCTCGGCGACGAAGGCCAGCGCCTCGGGGGTGAGAATCTCGTCGCCGCGCGCCACCGGGCCGCCGGTCACGTCGATCTCGGGCATCCGGATCACCTTCTCCTGTCTCCCGCGGCCGATCTGGCCGAAGTCTTCGGCGCGGCACGAGCCGACCCCGCCGGGCGCCGATCCGCGCCCTTCATCATTGTGGATAATAATTTCCGCTTTACGGAAGTCAAGGGGAGGGGCGCGGAGGAGCCCCGGTCACGCCGGATAGACTTCTGCGATGCGGAAATAGCGCCGCGTGGCCGGTGACCCTCCCAGGCGCATCCGGGCGAAGGAGGATCTGAGTGACCGAGTCGAACCTGGACCTGGCTGCCGACGGCCCGCAGCCGAAAGGTCGGGTGCCCGGTGGCGTCCAGTCGCTGGAAAGAGCCTTCGAGCTGCTCGAAATCATGGCGGACGCCGGAGGCGTGATCGGACTGTCCCGGCTCGCCCAGGAGTCCGGGCTCGCGCTGCCCACCATTCACCGGCTGATCCGTACCCTGGTCGACCTCGGCTACGTCCGGCAGGAGCCGTCCCGGCAGTACTCCCTGGGCCCCCGCCTCATCCGGCTCGGCGACAGCGCGAGCCACCTGCTGGGCACCTGGTCCCGGCCGTACCTGTCCCGACTCGTCGACGCCCTCGGCGAGAGCGCGAACCTCGCGATGCTGGACGGTGACCGCGTCGTGTACGTGGCGCAGGTCCAGTCCAGGCAGTCGATGCGGATGTTCACCGAGGTCGGACGGCGCGTCTTCCCGCACTGCACAGCCGTGGGCAAGGCCCTGCTCGCCCACCTGCCGCCGAGCGACGTGCATACGCTCCTCGAGCGCACCGGCATGCCGGCCCAGACCGAGCACACCATCACCGAACCACGCCGGTTCGCCGAAGAGATCGACCGGGTACGGGCCCAGGGCTACGCCATGGACGACGGCGAGCAGGAGATCGGCGTGCGCTGTGTCGCCGTACCGGTGCTCGGCATCGCGAACCGGCTGGCCGTCTCGGTCTCCGGGCCGGCGCCACGCATGACGCCCGACGTGGTCGAGCGGGCCGTACCGCTGCTGCGTCAGGCCGCCGAGGACCTGGCCGACGAACTCAGCGTTCCCCGTTCCGCGGGACCGGATCGCATCGCCGGCTGACGCCCGGCCCGGTCGTCAGAGCAGGGCTGTCGCCGCGGCGTGCGCGCGGGCCCGCTCGACGTACCCCGCGGCGTCGCGCACGATGCCCACGCGTTCCGCCTCGGAAAGGTGACGCCGCACCCGTGCGGGCAGACCCGCGACCAGCGAGCCGGGCGGGACCACCGCACCCGCCAGCACCACCGCACCGGCGGCGACCAGCGAGCCGGAGCCGATCCGGGCGCCGTTGAGGACGACGGCTCCCATGCCGATCAGGACGTCGTCCTCGATGGTGCAGCCGTGCAGCACGGCGCGGTGCCCGACGGAGACCCCCGAACCCACCACTGTCGGAAAGTCCGGGTCGGCGTGCACGACGCAACCGTCCTGGATGTTGCTGCCGGCGCCGATGCTGATGTCCTCGGTGTCGGCGCGCAGCACGCAGCCGTACCAGACGCTGGCACCGGCCGCCAGCCGGACGGAGCCGACGATGGTGCAGCCCGGCGCCGCCCAGGCCTCGGGATGGATGTTCGGCGTGCGGTCACCGAAGTGGACGACCAGCGCTTGAGTGCTCACGATCGGGGCGCCTCCAGTCCAAGGGCAGTGTCGGAGCGGGACCGGCCGAGCCGTTCCAGCCAGGCCTCCGCCGCGGCCGAGCGGCCGCCGAGCGAGTGGCCGAGTTCGAGGACGAAGGTGTGCTGCCCATGGTCGGTGAGCATCTCGAGGACCTCCTGCGGGTCCCCGCGCTCCAGGGTCGCCAGGATCGCGCGGTGCCGTTCGACGATTCCCCACAGCCCCTCGCCGGCCACCCTGGCCCGCTGGTTCATGCCCATGCAGAGCCGCATCTGCAGAGACAGGGAGCGGTAGGAGTCCTCGAGCCGGCGGTGGCCGGCCAACCCCACCACGGCCAGATGGAAGTCGAACGCGCGATCCGTGACCGTCGCGGCGTCGCCGGCCCGGGCGGCGTCCTCCAGGTCACGTAGCGCCGCCCGGCAGCGCTCGAGACGATCCGGCGATCGCACGGGTACGCCGAGCTCGACCGCCATCCGCTCAAGCTGATCGCGGAGCGTGAAGATCTCGTACACGTCGTGCAGGTTGATCGGGACGACGATCACCCCGCGCCGGGGCTGCTGGACGAGCAGGCCCTCCTGCTCCAGCACGCGCAACGCCTCGCGCAACGGCGGCCGGGACACACCGAGCTGGTGAGTGAGCTGGTTCTCCACCACGCGGTCACCCGGCTGCAACTCGCCGGTGAGGATCATCTTCCGCACGGCGTCCGCGGCGAGCCGCGCCATGCTCGGCGGAGGCGCGATCCGGCGGGCCGCCTCGTCGGGCCTCGTCACCGTCGTCCTCTCCGCCATCGGAACTCCTCGCCACGGGCCTTGTCTTCTGTAGACAACGGTGGACTCTACCGGTAGCTTTCCCATCCGAACACCCTGTGCTCTCCCGTGCGGCACGGGTTGTCCCGTGATCACGTACCGGCGCCGATCACCCGGAGGCAGGTCGATGACCAACGAACGCACGCCGCCCCTGACCGGAGTGACCGTGTTGGAGATCGGGGCGTTCATGGCGGCGCCGTTCGCCGCCCTGCAACTCGCCGACCTCGGGGCGAAGGTCATCAAGGTCGAGCACTCGACCGGCGGTGACCCCGTACGCCAGACCGGTCCGTTCCTCGGGACGGAGAGCTCGCCGTTCGTGCGCATCAACCGCAACAAGCGCTCGGTCGCCCTAGACCTCAAGTCGCCGGACGCGCGGTCGGCGTTCCTCCGACTGGTCGAGCGGGCCGACGTCCTCGTCGAGAACCTCCGCCCCGGCGCCATGCGCCGTCTCGGTCTCGGTTACCAGGACCTGCGGGAGATCAACCCCCGTCTGGTGTACGCCTCCGGCTCCGGCTGGGGGCAGGACGGGCCGCTCGCGAATCTGCCGGGGTTGGACATCATGGCGCAGGCGCGTAGCGGGCTGATGAGCATCACCGGCCACCCCGGCGGTCCACCGGCGAAGGTGGGCGTGCCGATCTGCGACCTGGTCTGCGGCCTCTACCTGGCGCTCGCGGTCACCGCCGCGCTCAGGGAACGGGACCGCTCCGGAACGGGGCAGCACATCGACGTTTCGCTGTTCGAGGCCGGGGTGTCCTTCGCCGTCTGGGAGGCGGGAAAGTACTTCGCAACCGGCGAGGTGGGTGGCCCGATGGGCTCGGCGCACCAGAGCAACGCTCCGTACCAGGCGGTGCACAGCAGCGACGGCTACGTGACGATCGGCGCCACCACCCCCCGCAACTGGCAGGCGTTCTGTGCGACCCTCGGGCTGACCCGGCTGCTCGCGGACCCGCGCTACGCGGACGCGTTCTCCCGGCTGGAGAACCGCGCGGAGCTGATCAAGAGCATCGAAACCGTGACGAGCACGATGAGCACGGCGGAGATCATCGAGCGGCTCAACAAGGCCGGCGTGCCGTGCGCCCCGATCGCCGACTACGGCGAGGTCTTCACCGACGAGCACCTCGCGGCCCGCGGCTTCTTCTGGGACGCCCCGCACCCGACCCTGGGGTCGGTGCGCCAACTCGGCTCGCCGATGCGCATGTCCGAGACCCCGGTTCAGCGCGCGGGCGCGGGTCCCGTCCTCGGCGCCGACACCCGGGAGGTGCTGCTCGCCGCCGGTTGCGGCGCGGCGGAGATCGATCACCTCGTCGCCTCCGGCACCGCCCTGGCCGACGACGTCGGCGTCGCCACGACCACGAGCTCCGCCACGACAACGACGACCAGGAGGTAGGCAATGCCCTCGTCGCCCGGTTCCCGCTCCGAGGTCCTGGTGGAAAAGCAGGGCCCGGCCCTCGCCGTGACCTTCAACCGACCCCGGCAGCGCAACGCGATGACGTGGGCGATGTACGACGGCCTGTACCAGGCGTGTGAACGGGCCGACGCGGACGACGACGTGCGGGTGCTCGTGCTGCGCGGGGCGGGCGAGGACGCCTTCGTCGCCGGCACCGACATCAGACAGTTCGCGGACTTCACCGGCGGCGCCGACGGGGTCGAATACGAGCGGAAGATCACGCGGGTGCTGGACCGGCTGGAGGACGTCAACGTGCCGACGGTCGCGGCCATCCGTGGCTACTGCGTCGGCGCGGGCCTGGCGATCGCCGCCGTGTGCGACCTACGACTTGCCACCCCCGACGCGCGGTTCGGGATCCCCATCGCCAGGACCCTGGGAAACTGCCTGTCGATGCCCACCTATGCGCTGCTGCTGCACCACCTCGGGCCGGCCGCACCCTGGATCTGCTGCTCAACGCGACGTTCTACTCCGGTCGGGAGGCGCACGCGGCGGGCTTCGTGGCCGAGTCCACGGAGGATCTCGACAAGGCCGTCCAGCAGACCGTCGACCGCCTGGCCGGGCATGCCCCGCTGACCATGTGGGCGACGAAGGAGGCGATCCGACGGCTACGCCGGGGCCGCGCCGACGGCGACGACATCGTCTCCCGGGTCTACGGCAGCGACGACTTCCGAGCCGCCGTCCGGGCCTTCACGGCCAAGCAGCCGACGACATGGACCGGACGGTGACCACGATGCGACGAGGGAGCGGAGAAGTGCTGCTGCCGGCCTTGTCCGGGGCGTTCGGTGACGACGCGGACGCGATCCGGGTCGGGGACCAGCGGGCGTCCCGGGAAGCGGTGTTGTCCGCCGCCACCGCCCTCGCCGACCGCATCGCCGGCGGCGACGCGGTGGCGATCTGGGCGACCGCCAGCATGGAGACCGTGGTGGCGGTCGTGGCCGGCCTGCTCGCCGGGGTGCCCGTCGTACCGGTGCCACCGGACTCCGGCCCCACCGAACGGGACTACCTGCTGCGCGACTCGGCCGCCTCGCTGCTGCTCGTCCCCCCGGCCAGCTACGGCACCGCGCCGCTGGCAGGTACGCGAGTCCCCGTCGCCGCTGTCGACCTGACCGGACGCTCGGCCACCAGCTATCCCGAACCCGCGCCGCAGAGCACCGCGCTGATCCTCTACACCTCCGGCACCACCGGAGCGCCGAAGGGAGCCCTCATCCCGCGGCAGGCGATCGCCGCCGACCTGGACGCGCTCGCGGACGCATGGTCGTGGACCCCCGACGATCTGTTGGTGCACGGCCTCCCCCTGTTCCACGTGCACGGCCTCGTGCTCGGTGTACTGGGAGCACTTCGGGTCGGGTCCCGGCTGGCCCACACCGCCCGGCCCAAGCCGGACGCCTATGCCGCCGCCGCCGGAACCCTGTACTTCGGCGTGCCGACCGTGTGGTCAAGGGTCTGCGCCGAGCCGTCCGCCGCCCGAGCCCTGTCGTCGGCCCGGCTGCTGGTCTCCGGCAGCGCACCGCTGCCGCTGCCCGTCTTCGAGCAGCTCGCCGAGCTCACCGGACAGCCGCCCGTCGAGCGCTACGGGATGACCGAAACGCTGATCACCGTCAGCAGCCGCGCGGACGGAGAACGCCGGCCCGGGTTCGTCGGCACGCGACTCGCCGGGGTGGACAGCAGGCTGGTCGGCGAGGACGGCACCCCGGTCGCGCCCGACGGTGAGTCCCCGGGCGAACTCCAGATACGTGGACCGATCATGTTCAGCGGGTACCTCAACCGGCCGGAGGCCAACCGGGAGTCGTTCACTTCCGACGGCTGGTTCCGTACCGGGGACATCGCCACCATCGACCCCGACGGGTGGCACCGGATCATCGGCCGCGCCTCCATCGACATGATCAAGAGTGGCGGGTACCGGATCGGCGCGGGCGAGGTGGAGAATGCGCTGCTCGCCCACCCCGCGGTCCGGGAGGCCGCGGTGATCGGCGCGCCCCACCCCGACCTCGGGCAACAGGTGGTCGCCTACGTGGTCGCCGACGCGGTGACCGAGGCGCAGCTCATCGAGTTCGTGGCCGGTCGGATCTCCGCGCACAAACGCCCGCGGCAGGTCCATCTGGTCGAGCAACTACCTCGCAACGCGATGGGCAAGGTGCAGAAGAAGCTGCTCGCCGGCGGGTGAACGCGGCCACGACGCGGCCGGTCAGGACGGCACGGTCACGGAGATGTGTGCCCACGTCTGGGTGAACCAGAGCTCGCCGTCCACGGTGAGAGGGCGCATGCCGGTCGGAGCGTCGCCGGAGAGCTCCCCGGACAGCTCCTCCTCGATCTGACGAGCGACATCGCCACCTGTACCGGCCTGCTCGAGCCACGGACGAAGCGGACGCTCGACGTCGAAGACGTCGGACGTCTCGACCGCGGCCCCGGCCGACGTGAGCAGCCGGAGGATGGCCTCGGCACCGAGCATCGCTCCGTGGGACGGGTCGCGCAGCCGCTCCACCCGGTCGGGGTCGCCGGGCAGCTCCGGCTTGATCACCATGTCGGCAACCACCACCCGCCCGCCGGCGCGGCACACCCGCACCATCTCGGCCGCGACCTTGTCCGGCTCGGCCACGTGGTGCAGCGAGAACCTGGAGATCACGAGCGAGAACGAGCCGTCGAGGAAGGGCAGTCGCGCCGCGTCGCCCCGCTGGAACACCACGTTGGACACGCCTTCGGCGTCGGCCCGCGCCTTGCCCGTCTCCAGCATCTCGGGAGTGGCGTCAAGCGCGGTCACGTGCCGGGTACGCACGGCGAGCCCGCGGGCGACCAGTCCGGTGCCGCAGGCGACGTCCAGGCAGACATCCTCGGGGTCCGGCCTCGCGAAGTCGACGAGGCGCTGGAGATGCCGGGTGAAGGCACCGTTGAGACGTGCGTCCTCGAAGCTGCCAGCCTGCCGGGCGAACTCCCGCAGGATCAGGTCATGGCGTACCACGTCATTGTCTCTGGACCGCATCGCAGGCGCTTCCTTAACAGCCGGAACGAGACCGGAGACGTTAATGGTAGAACGTTCACCAGGTCCAGGCCCGGTGCCTCGGCGTCAACGCGATGGGGCAGAAGGCCGGATCAGCTGGTGACGGCGGTCCGGTCGATGAGCGGGCCCAGCGTGACGGACTCGTCCACGCCACGGCCGACGACCAAATCGCGGAAGCGCTCCGCGAGCCGGTCCGCGAAGGACCGCGCCATGGCTTCGTGGACGTAGAAGCGGTTGGCGGCCGTGCACGCCTCACCGTTGTGGCGCAGCTTAGCCTCCATCGGCTCGTCCATCGCGTGGTCGTGGTCCTCGAACGACGGACAACGAGCGTGGTCGGGCGGCACCCGGTGCCGCCCGACGGCTTGTTCTAGTTGCTGCCCTCGTCGTGCGGGACGGTGACGGTGACCGTGCAGCCGACCGGTCGCCCGATCTCGTCGTGGCCGGCGTACGTCAGGTTGTACACCCGGTCCCCGCCGTCTCCGGCCCGTTCCGCCCGTAGCATGCCGCTGGTGTCCGGCGTGTCGGTGGTAAAGCCGCTGGCGTCCGCGGCGTCACCGCCGGTCACGCCGGTCAGGGTGAACGCCCTCGGGCCGAGCACACCGTCGCGAAGGTCCACCGTCACGGTGACGTCGACCAGTTCGTGGTTCGGCGGCCAGAGGACCGGTCGGTCCACCGCACAGTCCAGCTGCCGCACCGGCACCGGGTTGGCGAGGGCTGCGGTAGCGTGCCCGATGGTCGCGGTGAGTCGGCCGCCGGCCTCGTAGTACATGTGCGCGGTACGACCATCGAAGTAGAACGTCGGCGCGGCCGATCGTCCGAGGTCGGGCCCACCAGGCATCGAGTCGTGCACGATGCCGAGGTGGATCTCCTGGTCGAAGTCCGCTCCGACGTCCACCGCGTGCATGTTGCCGTCGGCGGCGTGGTAGATCACCAGGTTGCGGTCGTACCAGCGCAGGAAGAACGGCCCTGAGGCGTTCGGGCCTTCGATGCCCTGCGGGGTCACGATCGGTTCGGGTTGGATCGTCCAGGTCCGCGCGTCGTTGGAGACCGCCCAGCGGATCCGCCGGGACACCGGCCCGGTCGGGCCGGGCAGCGCCGCGGTGGGATTGTCCATGAAGAGCATCAGGTACCGGGTGCCCAGGCGCGGCACGGACTGCTCGAACACCCGGGCGTAGGAGGTTTCCCCGCCGGTCGTGTCGTCCCGGCTTACCGCAGTGCCGCCGTAGCTGAAGTGGATACCGTCGTCGGAGGTGGCGTAGCGGGTGATGGAGTTCTCGCCGTGGAAATAGAGGAACAGCTTGCGCTCGCCCTCGATCCACACCGCGTGTGGTGAGGAGACGTGGCTGACCGTGGAGTAGTGCGGCAGCCAGGTGTTGCCGATCAGCGGGTTGGCGGCGTACTCGGTCCACGGGCCGTCGATCGAGTCGGAGTAGGCGAGGGCGATCCCGCCGGGACGCTCATGGGGGGCGTAGTACATGTAGTAGGTGCCCCGCGGGTTCGGGAAGTAGTCGGCGGCCCGGATGACACTCGGGAAGATGAACTCGTTGGTCGGGTTGTAGGCGAGCGCGCTCTTGTCGAACGCGGTACCGGCGTAGGTGAAATGCGGGAAGTCGAGTGCCGCCTCGGCGGTGGCGGGCGCGGCGCCGCCGACGG
>NZ_JAEVHJ010000022.1:0-40672 GCF_016802855.1 Micromonospora sp. ATA51
TCCTCAAGGAGTGGGAGCATCACGCCCCCAACCGGGACCCCCACGAGCGGGTACGCCTGGCCCTCGACGCCGTCCACGGCATCGACATCAACCCCTTCGCTGTGGCCATCGCCCGCTTCCGCCTCCTCGTTGCGGCCCTACGCGCCTGTGCTGTCAAGACCCTCGCCGATACGGCGAGCTACGTATTTCCCCTTCACTTCGCTGTCGGGGACTCACTTAACAGGAGCGATCAGCGCGCGTTCATCAACGAGGCGGGAGAGCTGATCGACTTCAACTACGCCACGGAGGACGTGCAGGAGCACTCTGGCATTCTCGAAGAAGGTCGGTGGCACGTCGTCGTCGGAAACCCGCCATACATTACGCCGAGCGATGACGCCGCTAACCGGCGCTACCGGCAAGCCTATGCGGACGTTTGCCACCGTCAGTACGCCCTGTCGGTGCCGTTCGCGCAGCGCTTTTTCGAGCTGGCGAAGACGCCCGCCGCTGATGGCCGGGGCGCAGGTTACGTCGGCCAGATCACGGCAAACTCGTTCATGAAGCGCGAGTTTGGCAAGAAGCTGATTGAGGACTTCCTAGCCCACAAGGCCGAGTTAACGCATGTGGTTGACACATCTGGTGCCTATGTCCCCGGCCATGGCACTCCGACCGTGCTTTTGATTGGTCGCAACAGAAGCCGCAATCGTCAGGAGACGATCCGTGCGGTCTTAGGCATCCGAGGCGAGCCGTCGGCTCCCGATGATCCGGCGCGCGGATTCGTTTGGACCGCAATCACTGATCAGGTGAGCAGGCCTGGCTCGGACAGTGAGTGGGTCAGCGTGACGGACCTTCCTCGAAGCGCTTTGGCCAAATTCCCATGGAGTCTTTCCGGCGGTGGAGCCAGCGGGCTCCTTGCGGCACTCGAGGCTAGGCCAGTGAGGCTTGGTGCGGTGGTTGACGTGATCGGACGCACGACTCATACAGGGCTTGATGATGCTTTCTATATGCCAGCGGCATCAGCTCGCACCCACGGGCTACGTGACGCGGCCGTGCCGGTTGTCCGAGGTGAGGACCTGCGCGACTATGCGCTCGAAACGCCGATCTGGACAGCATTTCCCTACGACGTAAAAGCCAATAGTCGGGTCATAAATCTAATGGAAGAACAGTTCTATTGGCGAAGTCGCACCCTGCTCCGACGGCGAATGGACTTTGGTCAGACACCCGAGCAGCGGGGTCTCCGCTGGTTTGACCACAGCATGTTCTTTCCAAAGCGATATGCCGAGCCCCGCTCGATTGGTTTCTCCTTTGTAGCCACTCACAACCAGTTCGCGCTCGACCGCGGTGGCAAGGTCTTCAACCGCACTGCGCCTGCGCTCAAGTTGGCGGACGGGGCGTCCGAAGATGATCACTTGCGGTTGTTGGGACTCCTCAACAGTTCCACCTCTTGCTTCTGGCTCAAGCAGGTTTGCCACGACAAGGGAAGTCAGGGCGTCAACGAGGGCTTCAAGAGCCAGGAGTGGGAGAGGTTCTTCGAGTTCACCGGTACCAAGCTGCAGGAGTTTCCGCTGCCGTCGGCGTACCCCCTCGAAGTGAGCCGGGAGATTGACGGGCTGGCGCAGCGGCTCGCCACGGTGAGCCCAGCGGCGGTCGCGGCCTCCGGAGTGCTTACCCGCGAGCGGCTGGACGCCGCCGCCTACGAGTGGCAGGCCAGGCGTGGCCAGATGATCTGTTTGCAGGAGGAGCTGGACTGGCAGGTCTACTCGCTCTACGGCCTGCTGGACGAGGACTTGACCGCGCCGGAGAGTGTTCGGCCGCCGATGTTGCAGCTGGGGCAGCGGGCGTTCGAGATCGTGCTCGCCCGCAAGGTCGCCGCGGGTGAGGCGGAGACGCAGTGGTTCGCTCGGCACGGGTCGACGCCGATCACCGAGCTGCCGGCGCATTGGTCGGATGAGTACCGGTCGATGGTGGAGCGGCGGATCGCGGTCATCGAGGGCAATCGCAACATCGGGTTGATTGAGCGGCCGGAGTGCAAGCGGCGCTGGGCGACCGAGGGCTGGGACGGGATGCAGGCGAAGGCGCTGCGCGACTGGCTGCTGGACCGGTGCGAGGCGCGGGAGTTGTGGTACCACCACGTCGACGGGCTGGAGCAGCCGCGCCCGTTGACCACCGCCCAGCTCGCCGACGAGCTGCGCCGCGACGCCGACGTGCTCACCGTCGCCGGCCTCTACGCGCCCGGTCAGGACCTCGGCAAGGTGATCGCCGACCTGGTCGCCGACGAGCACGTGCCGCACCTGGCCGCGCTGCGCTACAAGGACTCCGGCCTGGCCAAGCGGGCGGACTGGGAGCAGGTGTGGGACCTGCAGCGGCAGGAGGACGCGCTGCCCGACGAGGCGGCGAAGCGGGAGTTCCGCAAGCAGATCCCGGTGCCGCCGAAGTACACCTCGGCGGACTTCCTCAAGACCAGCTACTGGCGGCACCGGGGCAAGCTCGACGTGCCCAAGGAGCGGCTCGTGTCGTACCCGGGTGCCAGCCGCGACGGTGACCCGTCGCTGCTGGTCGGCTGGGCCGGCTGGGACCACCGAGAGCAGGCCCAGGCCCTGGCCACCCTGATCGTCGCCCGCGAGCAGGAGGACGGCTGGGCCACCGACCGGCTGTTGCCGCTGGTCGCGGGGTTGCGCGAGATCCTGGGCTGGGTACGCCAGTGGCACGGCGAGTTCGACCCCGAATGGGGCGCCTCGCCGGCGGACATCTACGCCGGCTTCCTCGCCGAGACCACCAACCGCCTCCACCTCACCGACGATGCGCTCACGTCGTGGCGACCGGCCAAGGCCACCCGCGGTCGCAAGGCCAAGGCATGACGGCCGTCGACCCGATCCCCGCCCCGACCACCGCATGGTTGTTGCCGGAGTACGCCGACGAACTGGCCGACGTCCTGGCGCAGCGCCGGTCTCGGCTCTGGCAGCTCACCAGTCCGGGCGAGCTGGCCGCGTGGGCGCTCGCCGAGCCCGAGCCGGCGCCGCTCGACCCTGGGCCGGCCGCCTTCGAGGGCGACTGGACGGATGGGCTTGACGGGACCCAGCAGGCGGCGTGGGCGCTGGCGGGCTGGGTCACCCGGATGACAGTGCCCGAAGCCGCGGCGACCGCCGGCAGGCACTGGCTGCTGTCCCAGGTCGACCAGGGCGGTGCGCCACTGCTGCGGCTGACGGTGGGCGTACTGGAAACCTTCGGCGTCCTGGAGGACGGCGCGGAAGTGTGGCTCCGGGTCTCGCGGCGCCGCTCGACAGTGCCGTCGACGCCGGCGCGCTCGACGAGGAGGAGTGGGAGCGGCGAGGTGTCGAACTCGCGCGGGACGGCACCAGGACACTCGCCGAAGACAAGTACCTGCTGCGCTGCCCGGACATCCGTACCGCGCAGTGGTTGCTGCGGCAGCCGCCGGTCATGGCCGGCGCGCGGATGCTCAACGGGTGGGTGGCCGCCGGCCCGTTCCCCTTCAAGAGCAGGTACCGGCCGGAGATCGCGGCACGCGCCTGGCTGGCTGCCGAGACGCTGCTCGCTGCTGAGTCGCCGGCGGCCCCCATCGGTGGCCAGGGCTTCGACCGGCCGTACACCGGCTCGGCCGTGCCCGCTGAACTGCCCGCGCAGCGGTCGTTTGACGCAGCGGCCTACCGGGCCGGGGTGAACGAACACGACCGACTTTGCCGAGCGTTGGTCGACCACCTTGCCGCGTCAGGGTTACGGGTCGGCGCCGGGCTCGCTGGGGTGAATGTCGACCTGGCTTGGCGAGACACCGAGGGGCGGCAGTTCATCGCCGAGGTGAAGAGCGTGGTCGGCGGCAACGAGGTCGAGCAGCTCCGGCTCGGCCTCGGTCAGGTCCTCGAATACCGTCACCGCCTGGCGACGCTCGGAATGTGGGTGACGCCCGTCCTGGTCGTATCGAGATGTACGGACCGGGCTTGGCCGGCCATCTGCGGTGACAGCCACGTCATCCTGCTGCAGGGTGAGCGCGCTTCGGATTGGACAGCTGCGCTGACAGAAGGCCGCGATCCCACGCCGGTGCTGGTGATTGATGAAGCCGAGGCGTAAACGAGGAGGCGCAGCGCGCGGCTGAATTGCTCCGGTCGGACATGTTCCCGGTTGGCCGGGCTGCTCCGAGCCCAAGCCGAAGGCAAGCGGTTTTCTACCGTCGATCGTCGCGCTCTCGAGCAGCTTGCCGGTGACCGGGTGACGCCGGTCGCACTGCTCTACGCCGAACTGGTCGTGGACGGTGAGGCGCTCGTCGCGGCTGACCGACGATGCTCAGTCAACCCTGGCCACAACCGTACCGGCTCCCGTAAGGCTCGCTGGAAAGGTTAACGGGCGGCTGCGGCCGAGTACCGGTCCACCTGCTTGTCGAGCAGGTCAGCGACGACGTCGGCGTCGGCGCTCATGAGGCCGCCGGCGCCGGTCGAGATGAGCGTCGGCCCCACGACGGCAAATCCCTGCAAGACCGTCGCGCCCTGCGTCTCGATGCGTACCCCGAGGCTGTCATCGCCCGTCTTCGGCAGGTTCATCAGCGCGTAGGTGAGCTTCTGTCCCTCCGAGGTGTCCTGCTTGCAGGTTTCCAGCGTCTCGGCCATCTTGGCGAATGAAGCCTTCGCCTGGTCGGCGTTGGCGTACTGCCGTAGGGCGATCGACGCGATCTCGGTCTTCAGGCCGCCACCCTTCTGATACGCAGCGGAAACCTCGATCTTCGCCGTGTACGGCTGCCGGTAGTTGCAGAAGGTCTTGTCAGGACCGTCCTCGTCCTTGGACGGGTCCTCGCTGTAGCCAGCCGGCATCTCCTTGAGCGGGAGCAGCGCCTTGGCGAGAGCGGCCTTGTCGAGGATCTTGTAGCTCGGTGCCGCCGGAGTGGCGGCAGCCGCCGAGGACGAGGCGGCGACGTCGAAGCCGCCGACTGAGGTGCGGCATCGCCACCGCCGCAGCCGACGAGCGCCGACATCGCGGTGACAACGGTGGCGACGAGCGCGGTGGTGCGGGTGGCGGTCATCAGAGCATCCCTCTACCTGGCGAAATCACGGTAGACGCAGCTTAGTGGGGTGCGACCCGCGAGGTGGGCGCGGCGTTCGAGCCACCCTTCGGCACCCTTGACGACCACCGATCTTTCGACAGACTCATCGGGTGGGCTTGTTCGAGATGACCGTCGGCGGGGAACTCGTTCCCGTGCCGTCCTCCACCTTTGCCGCCGAGCAGATCCTGGAGCGCGCGGACCTTCAACGCGCGCTTCGCGAGCACATCGCCGCCCCCGGGGAGGACCTGCTGGTCGTCGCCGAGGAGTTCGGTGACTTCGAGGTACGGCGACGAATCGACCTGCTCTGCGTCGACCGCAGCGGCCGGCTGGTGGTCGTGGAACTCAAGCGCACCGAGGACGGCGGACACATGGAGCTCCAAGCGCTCCGGTATGCCGCGATGGTCTCGGCGATGACGTTCGAGCAACTCGTCGACACGTACCAGCGGCACCTCGCCCGGACCGATCCCGGGAACGCCGACGGTGCAAGAAAGCGCCTCGCCGAGCGGCTGGACGAGGCCGGCGGCGACTCCGCAGTCATTCAGCGTCAGGTCCGGATCATCCTCGCCTCCGCCGGCTTCGATCCCCAAATCACCACGACCGTACTTTGGCTCAACGACATATACGGCTTGGACATCACCTGTATCCGCCTGACGCCGTACCGGATCGGGGAGAGGAGGCTCCTCGACGTGCAGCAGGTCATCCCGCTGCCCGAGGCGGCGGAACTCACCGTTCAGTTGCGCCGCCGGGAGACCGCCGCACGAGCCGCTGAAGCGAGCAGCGGTCGGGACCTGACCAGGTACGTGATCATCACGCCGTCGCGGAGGACGGGAGCGTTGCCGAAGCGCAGAGCGCTGCTGGCGCTCATCAGCGCGCTGCACGAAGCCGGTGTGGACGTCGACCGGATGGCAGAGGCCCTCCCCGGATGGCCGCGGTTGCTGCCGGTCGACGGCATCCTCGTCGGTGACGCACATCAGGAAGCCTTCGTTCGGGCCCACGGAAGCGGCCGTCAGCTTGAGCGATGGTTTTTCGAGAGCCCGATTCATCGAGACGGCAGAACCTGGGTGCTCTCGAAGATGTGGGGCGCGGACACGGTGGACGCCCTCGACGCTCTACTCGGCCTGGCGCCGACGCCCGGATACGACTACGAGCCGGTCGGGGCGCAGTCGTGACTTCGCCGCACGCTTCCCGGACGGCCTGGCTCTCACGGGCATCGAGCACTGCGCCGCGCCGGAGGTGATGGCGTGGCGTGTCCTACTTGGGCACGCTGGTTTTCGATGATCGCAATCGCGGTCCGCTGCCTGCGCGTCCGGGACTCGAGCGACGCTCGGTGTGGCGGACTGACACCGACACGTGACAGCTGGCCCGGTCGTGGTGCTGCTAGTGGTCGATTTCGTCCGGCGGCACCCGTACTGACCGGCGGGTGGCCCGGCCGGCCGGCTGCATTGTCGGATGGACAGGCCAGAGCGAGAGCGTCAACTCCAGCGCGCTCGGCGGCCGTCATCGTCGTACCAATGGTTGAGGTAATCCGGATCGGCCTTGCTGTCCTGCTGAACGGCGTGGACGTGGTCACTCATGCTTGCCAGCGACCAAATCGCGTTGGCCAGCCGGGCGTAATCCTCGTCAGGAGTGTCGTAGCGCAGTTCGACGGTTATTGTTCGACGGACACGCGGCATGGCTTGTCTCCGTTCCTGTAGACCTGCATCTTGCCGGGAGAAGGGCTACTTGCCAAGGCAAGTTGTGTCCACCCCCGGGCCGCCTGTGGGCTCGCCCACGGACGTCCACGAGCTGTCGGAGGTGTTGGCCGAGCGGGGACGGTGCCGCTGCGGCCGGGCACCGCCCCGCGCGGCTGCCCCTCCGTTTACGCGGAGACGATCCACTGAGGAAGCAGTGATGACTGGTGTCACACAAGGGGTAACCGAGCTGGTGGCAGTCACGCGGACGCGGGGCGTGGCATTCACATACTTGAACAAGTGCCTCTATTCGGAAAGTCCCTCCCACGTCCCCACGATGAGGGCATCCAGCGTGCGACACCTTGTCCACGGTGTTACGTCTGGTCTGCGCCGAACGATGCAACATTCGTATCGGCACGCCGGACGTGGCCGAGGAAGGCAGGGATGTCATGGAGCTACGTGCCAGGAGGACCCGGGTGCCCCGTTCGGTGGCGCTCGCGGCTGCGACGCTGCTGGTGATGGCGATCGGCGGAGTGACCGCCGCCGAGGCGGCCACCCCCGGCGCCGGGACGGTGTCGTCGACCAGGCCGACCGCCACCTGGACCGGCGGGCCGTTCGCGGTGCCCAACGCCACGGCGACGACCGGCACGCTGACGTGCAACGCCGCAGCGCCCTGTGACGACTACGCGCTCACCGTCGACGTCCCGGCAGGGTACTACGCCGCCAACGACCTGAAGATCAAGGTGAGTTGGCCCAACTCCGCTGCCGACTTCGACGTCTACCTGTACGACCGCAGCGGCGTCGAGGTGGGGCAGGCGGCCTCGACCGCCGACCCGGAGACCCTGGTCGTGCCGCCGGTGGCCGGTCAGTACACGGTGCGGATCGTGCCGTTCGCCCCGCTGGGCGAAAGCTACTCGGCGACCGCCGAGCTCGCGGCGAAGCCGGCCGCTCCGGCGCCAGGGCCGGTGGGTGCCGCCTCCTTCACCAACTACCCGGCACTCGGGACGCTGCCGCGCGCCCATGACGCCGGCGAGCCGTCGATCGGGGTCAACTGGAAGACCGGCAAGGTCATGTACCAGGCGTACACCGACACGTACCGGGTCTCCTTCGACGACACGAAGTCCCCGGCCACCGCGGCGTGGGAGGACAAGAGTGGCCACCTGCCCAAGTGCACGGCCAACGCCTCGCTGGACCCGATCCTGTTCACCGACCACGACACGGGCCGCACGTTCGAGTCGCAACTGGCCGGCAAGACCTCGCTGATGTGCTACACAGACGACGACGGCGAGACCTGGACCCCGTCGCAGGGTGGGGGCATCAACTCCGGCGTCGACCACCAGACCGTCGGCGGCGGCCGCTGGTCACCCAACGGCGTCGGCGGCACCCCGCTCTACCCGAACGCCGTCTACTACTGCTCGCAGGACATCGCCGACGCGCTCTGTGCGACCAGTCGCGACGGGGGGCTGACCTTCGGCCCGGCCGTACCCATGTACACCCTGCTGGACTGCGGCGGCCTGCACGGGCACGTCAAGGTCTCCCCGAAGGACGGCACGGTCTACGTACCCAACAAGGGCTGCGGCGGCAACCAGGCCGTCGCGCTCTCCGAGGACAACGGCCTGACCTGGCAGGTACGCAAGGTGCCGACCAGCCTGCCGGCGGACAGCGACCCGTCCGTGGGCATCGGCTCGGACGGCACGGTCTACTTCGGCTACCAAAATGCCGACGGCCACGCGCACGTCGCGGTCTCGCACGACAAGGGCCGCACCTGGGAGAGCGACCAGGACGTCGCGCCGCGCTGGGCGTGCAGAACGTGGTGTTCCCGGCCGTCGTCGCCGGCGACCCCGCCCGGGCCGCGTTCGCCTTCCTCGGCACGACGACCAGCGGCAACTACCAGGACGCCACCAACTTCACCGGCGAGTGGCACCTGTACGTCACCGTCACCTACGACGGCGGGCGCACCTGGTCGCTGACCGACGCGACGCCGAACGACGCGGTGCAGAAGGGTTCGATCTGCACCGGCGGCACCACCTGCGGCACCGACCGGAACCTGCTCGACTTCATGGACGTCCAGCTGGACAAGCAGGGCCGCGTCCTCGTCGGGTACGCCGACGGATGCACCGGCGCCTGCGCCACCGGCGGCGCGCAGAATTTCGACGCGCTGGCCACCATCGCCCGGCAGAGCGGCGGGAAGTCGCTGTTCGCCGCGTCCGACCCGGTCACGACGGCGAAGGTGAAGAAGAAGTGATCCGCGTACGAGCGGGTGCTCTCGTGCTGGCCGCCGCCGCAGCCCTCACCGGCTGCGGCGGCACCGCGGACGAGACGGACCTCGGCGATCCGGACGCTCCCGGCGCGGCGGAGCCCCGAGCCGGATCCTCGGCCGCCACCCTCGTCTGCGCCGACGCGGCGACGGCCGTGCCGCGGCCCACCGCGCTCCCGGGCGAGGTTCCGCTGCCGTCCGACGCCGTCCTCACCGGCTCCGAGGAGCGGTCCGGCGGGCGGCTGGTGGTCACGGCGGTGACGCCGAGCGACTTTCGCTCGACCCTCGCGTTCATGCAGCGGGCCTACCCGGCGGCCGGGCTGACGCTCAAGGAAGGTGAGGTCGAGGACCGCGACGCGGAGTCGAACTTCGCCGGCAAGGGTCTGGTCGGGCGCTGGACGCTGCGCGAGGTGCCGGACTGCGACGGCGACACCCTGGTCACTGTGCTCGTGGCCAGGGCTTGACGGAGGCGCCGAGGCCGAGCAGCACGCCGCTCGGCCTCGGCCAGGCCCCTCGACCAGCCGAAACGCTTCACCACCGAAACCGAGATCGAGGTGGTCAATCAGTATGCGCGCGGCGTCCGGTCAGGCAGCGACTGCAGGGAACACTACGAGCGATCCGTCACTGCTTCGTTCGATCTCGATCGCAACGTCAGCTTGGTGGATTCCCACGTTGAGGCCATCGCCCAAGGCGCGAAGGCGATATGCGGCTTTGAGTAGGTCGTCGACCTCGCCCTGCGTGAACATGATGCTTCGGAAACCGCCGTGCCGCCTCAACTCGAGAGTCGACAGTCGAAGTAGGACCGAGTTGATGCCTGATTCCAACTCGTCGACCCGACGCTCGTCGTCGCGCAACGTTCCGATAAAGCTCTTGAACGGATTGTTCGTACCCGCCTGTTGAGCGTGTTCAACTGCTTGAAGCACGAGCACTCGGCGTTTGAGAGCAATGGCGAGCCGGGCAAGCTCCAAGTGTGCGCGGAATGCGCCGCCTTCCTCGTTGATGCCGGGGAATGAAGTCGTCAACGCGCCAACTTCAACCGGGCCGTCGGGCAGTTTGGCCAGCGCATCTTGCCATTTTGTGAGCCGACGATTGGTTCGTTCGATCGCCGTGCTGATCGCGTACGACGAGGAATCCAGTCCCAACGACAGGCCGATTCTGCCCTGGTCGAGGAGGACCGACGTCGCCTTGTCGATCGCGTCACGACAACCATCCAACTCGCTGCGCTCGTTCTCGAGGTTGTCTTCGTGCAACTGCTCCAGGAGGTCGGTGATTCGCTCGATCGCCTTCTGGCGTTGGTGATCGGCGTAGGCGCTGACGCCGACCGCGACGGCCATCAGCACAAGTGGCGCGGCCACTGTCAACGCTCCGGCGCTGGCCGCGGCCACACCAGCTGTGGTGGCCGAGCCGGTTGCAGCACCTGCAACAGCGGCCTTGCCGGCAACGGGCACAAACGTGGCATGGGCTGCGATGCCGCCGGTGGAGTTGACCAGTGCGCCGCGAATACCTGCTGCAGATGCCTTCGCAGCCATGGGCTTGACAAGTCCTTTACCGACCTGTGCGGCGACCTTTGCCGGTATCACCATTCGGTAGAGCACGTCACCGGTAGCGGCGACGTTCAGCGTCGGAGGCGCTGACTTCGCTGTCTGAGCCACGAGCTGCGACAACTGCTGAGCGAGGGGACTGGCTGCATGAAGCGGAATCCCGCCGTTCCGGTCGCGCTTGGTTGACATCGGATGCGCTTCCAGCGTGGCGATCGGGGAATCCGCAAGTGTTGCCAGGACTGTTCTCAGTTCTGCGAGTCGGGCCGGTGTCATGCCCTCATCGCCCAGCACCTTCGGCACGCTCACGGCCTCCGTGGCGAGTGTCCATACTGGCACGGGTGCCTTGTTGTCAGTGGTCACGTCTTGTCCCCTCCCGAACTGACGTACACCATAGGTGGTGGTAGCGACACCAACAACAACACCAGGCCGACCCTCACTGCTGGGCAGCGGCAGGTGACTGGTGTCGCTATCGTCCCAGGTGTCTCTGGCTCAGCCACTGTCGGCAAACGCCAAAGGGCTGCATCAACCAAACGGCCGGCGGGCTGGGCGGCTGGACCGTGATGAGGAGCCCGTGTTGAACGCAACCGAATCCCTGGTGACGCAGCTGCCGGCACTGCTCGGTGTGCTGATCGGCACGGCCGGCACGATGATCGTCACGACGGTGACTGAGCGTGGCCGGTGGCGGCGCAACCAGACCGTCCGTTGGGACGAGCGGCGGTTGGACGCGTATGCGGAGTTCACCCGTGCGGTGAAGGAGATCCACCTGCTGGCGATGGGGATGCTCAGCGCGCACCGGACGGGTGCTCGTACGCCTCCACTGCGCCCGGAGGAAGGGCTGGCGCGGCTGGCGGAGGCCGCTGAGCGGCACAGCCTGGCCTGGGAATCGGTCCTGCTGCTCGGCGACGAGGCCACGGTGCGCGCGGCGTCGACCTGGCGTCACGCCGTCCGGAATCTGGAGCTGGCGGCGCGTGCCTTGCCGGACCCGCCGGACGACCTCGCCGCGCTGGTCCGCCGGGCCGACGAGACCCGGGACACGTTCTACCGGGCCGCGCGCGCCAGCCTCGACGTCCGGGGCGGCGCCGTCGACCAGTTCCGGCGCGCGGTCGGCAGCGAAATCCCGACCGCCCGGCGGTGAGCAGTCTGCCCGCACGGTGGGCCGTGACGCGCCCCCGGTGCACACCGGCGGTGGCTGGTGATCGGTACGGTGTGCAGCATGTCTTCGCCCACCCCTGCGCCGCTGCTCCGGGAGTTCATCGAGATCCCGGAGCGCACGAGCACGAGTGACTTCGTGCTCAAGCTCGCCGACAGTGTCGCCGATGCCGACGCCACCCTCCGCGACTATGTCGTCACGGACCGGCTGCTCGGTAACTTTGACGAGGCGCTCGGGCTGATCCGCTCCGCGGTCGAAGGCCACGCCTCAAAGGCCGCATACCTGCACGGCTCCTTCGGCTCCGGTAAGTCGCACTTCATGGCGGTGCTGCACGCGCTGCTGCGCGGCGAGGCCGCCGCCCGCGGCCGGGACGAGTTGGCCCCGCTGGTCGCCAAGCACAGCGTCTGGCTGGACGGGCGCAAATTCCTGCTCATCCCGTACCACCTGCTCGACGCCCGCTCGCTGGAGCAGCGGGTGCTCGGCGGCTACGTCGACCGGGTGCGCGCGCTTCACCCCGGCGCCCCCATCCCGGCGGTACACCGCACCGACGCGCTGCTGGACCAGGCCGCCTCGCTGCGGGAGAAGATCGGTGACAAGCAGTTCATCGACGGCCTCCCCGGCGGGGACGCCGAGGACGAGTGGGGCGAGACCGAGACCTGGACGCCCGAGCGCCTCGACCAGGCGTTCGCCGGCGCGTACTCCGACGAGCTGCGCCGCAAGCTCGTCAACGACCTGCTGACCAGCTGGAACAAGGGCTTCTTCAGCAACGCCCGGGAGGATGCCGAGGCGTTCGTCTCGCTCGACCGGGGCCTCACCGAGATCAGCCGGCACGCCAAGGAACTCGGCTACCACGGCCTGATCCTCTTCCTCGACGAGCTGATCCTCTGGCTGGCCAACTCCATCGGCGACCAGCAGTTCGTCTCCCGCGAGATCCAGAAGATCACCAACTTCGTCGAGGGCGGCGACACCCGCCGGCCCATCCCGGTGGTCAGCTTCATCGCCCGCCAGCGTGACCTGCGCGAACTCGTCGGCGAGGAGGTCACTGGCGCCAACGAGCTGAGCTACCAGGACACCCTCAACCTGGCCAGCGGCCGGTTCGACGTCATCAAGCTGGAGGACCGCAACCTTCCGGAGATCGCCCGCCGCCGGCTGCTCAAACCCCGCGACACCACGGCCGCCGCGGCGATCGGCAAGGCCTTCGACGCCACCACCAAGGTACGGCGGGAGGTGTTCGACACCCTCCTCGGCACGGACTCGGGCAGCGGCGCGGACATCGACGCCTTCCGGTCGACGTACCCGTTCAGCCCGGCGTTCCTCTCCACGCTGGTGCACGTGTCCAGCGCGCTGCAGCGCTCCCGGACCGCGCTGAAGCTGATGCGCCAGCTCCTGGTCGACCGCCGGGACACGCTGCGCCTCGGCCAGCTCGTCCCGCTCGGCGACCTCTACGACGTGATCAGCGGGGGCGGGGACCAGCCCTTCACCGAGAAGCTCAAGGCCGAGTTCGAGATGGCCCAGAAGCTCTACGACCTGAAGCTGCGCCCCTACCTACTCGGCCAGTACGACCTCACCGACGACGATCTGGAGGCCGCCCGTCGGGGCACCCCGCTGCCGGGCGACGTGGCCGGGCGGGTCCGCGCCTTCACCGGCGATGACCGGCTGGTGAAGACGCTGCTGCTGGCCGCCCTCGCGCCCAGCGTGCCGGCCCTGCGGAACCTGACCGCCCGGCGGCTCTCCGCCCTCAACCACGGCAGCATCACCAGCCCGATCCCCGGCGGTGAGGTTGCCCAGGTCAACCGCAAGCTCACCGACTGGGCCGGCCGGTTCGCCGAGATCCGCATCGGCGAGGGCGACGACCCGATCGTCTCGCTGGAACTGGTCGGCGTGGACGTCGACAGCGTCCTCGCCACCGCCAAGCACTACGACAACGAGGGCGCCCGCAAGCACATGGTCCAGCGGCTGCTCTGGCAGCAGCTCGGTGTGCCGTGGAGCGACTCGTTCTTCGCCGAGGCCGGGCTGAGCTGGCGGGGCAGCCGCCGCAGCATCGAACTGGTCTACGGCAACGTGCGCGACGTCAACGACATCCGTGACGAGGCGTTCCACCCGAACGACCCGACCGGCTGGCGGATGATCATCGACTATCCGTTCGACGACGGCAGCCACGGCCCGGCCGACGACCGCCAGCGGGTCCAGGACCTGATCAGCCGGACCACCTCCCGCACCGTGTGCTGGATCCCCGCGGCGCTCACCGTGGAACGCCTCACCGAGCTGGGCAAGCTCGTCATCATCGACAAGCTGCTCGAGGGGCAGCGCTTCGACAGCCACGCCGACCACCTCAACCCGGACGACCGGCGCCGCGCGCACGGCGCGCTGACCAACCAGCGCAGCGCGCTGCTCGCGAAGATGCAGGCCGTGCTCCGCCAGGCGTACGGTCTGGCCGGCAAGCAGGCTACCGACGTGGTGCTCGGCTTCGACGACCACCTGCAGTCGCTGACCCGGGCGCTTGAGCCCAAGCTGCCGATGGGCGCAACCTTCAACGACGCGCTGCGCAGCATCGGCGACCAGATGCTCGGCCAGCAGTACCCGGCCCACCCGGACTTCGACCCCGACCGCAAGGGCGACCCGATCCGCCTTGCCGACGTCAAGGTGGTGCTCGACCACGTCCGCCGGGCCGTCGAGTCCCCCGAGGGACGCGCCGAGGTCGACCGTCCGCACCGGCAGACCGTGCGACGCATCGCCAACCCGCTCGGGCTGGGCACCATGCACGAGGCGGCCTTCGTCATCGAGGGGGAGTGGGTCCAGCACTTCCAGCGCAAGGCGTCCGGCGAGGGCATCACCGGCGAGCTGCGGGTGGATGACCTGCTTCGCTGGATCGACGATCCGAGTCCGCGCGGCCTCGACCCGATCGTCGCGCAGCTCGTCGTGGCGACCTTCGCCGAGCAGACCGACCGCGCCTTCTACTTCCACGGCAGCGAGGTGATCCCGGCCCCCGAGCTGGGGAAGATCACCGCGGATCACATGCTCCGCGAGGAGCGGCTGCCCGCCGAGGAGGACTGGCAGGCCGCGCGGGCCCGCTCCGCGGCCATCTTCGGCGTCCAGCCGCTCGACCTGCGGCGGGGCCGGCTGGTGGCGCTCTTCGGCCGCGACCTGACCACCCACGCGAACCGCCACCGGGAAGCGGCTCACGGACTGGTCGCCCGCCTGGAGCAGCACGCGACCTGGCTGGGAATCGACAAGGAGTCTGGCAGCGGACGGCTGGCCACCGCCCGCGCCGCCGCCGACCTGCTGGAGGCACTGGCCAACGGACGGTCGGCGGTGGAGGCCGTCGAACGGCTCGCCCGCGCCGAACTCGCCGGCCCGGCCGACCGGACCGGCAAGAGCATCATGAGCGCCGCGCAGGTCTCGGCGGCGCTCGCCGCCGCGCCGTGGGACACCTTCGAGATCGTCGCCGGGCTGCCCGAGCCCTACGCGGCCGAGGCGGCGGTGATTCTCGCCGAGCTTCGCCGCGTTGCCCAGGCCGACGAGCTGACCGCCCCGCTCGCCCCGGCCCTGCGCCGCGCCCAGATCGACTCCACCGCCCTGATCCGCCGCGCCACCCGAAAGCCGGAAGTCGTCCACGTGCCCGGACGCGACGAGGACCCGGCCGAGATCGTCCATCCGCGCCGCCCGATCGACCAGGACATTCCGGAGGTCGTTGTCGATCAGCCGAGCGGTCGGATCTCGGTGGCGGCCGGCGACCTCGATCGAGCCGTGGAGCAGCTGCGCGCCTTCGCTGCTGACCAGGGCGACGCGACCATCGAGGTGACCTGGAGAATCGTGCCGTGACTCAGGCACCCGCATTATCCCAGGCGCTGCGGATCAACCCGGTGGCGCTGCGGCAGAAGGTGACGCAGCAGCTCGACCGGCACCGCAACGGTGAGGCGTACCCGGTGATGGTCGTGCGCGCCGAGCCGGCCTGGCCGCACGACCCGGCGATGCTGCTGCCCGGCGGACGCCCGGCCCGGGTCGTGCCGTGCGTGTCGCCGCTGGCCATCTGGGAGCACCTCGCCGCCGACCGCGGCGACGAGGTGCTGGTCCTGCTCACCGACATTCCCGAGTCCAGCCTCGGGCACGGGGTGCGGAGCCGGATCTTCCGGCAGCGGGTGATCACCGTCGAGCCCTGGGACCTGGTCGTGGACGCTTTCGGTGCGCAACTGCCCGACAGCGCCCTGGAGCGGGAAGGCTGGGCCGGTGAGGCGCTGCTCGACGCGATGCCGCCCGCCGGTTGGCCGAAGCTCACCACCGCCGTGCTCACCCGCGACGTGGCGCTGCGGCACCTCGCCGCCGTACGCCTGGGTCTCGAGCGCCGGGGTGACAGCCCCGACGACCTGGACGTGACGACGCTGCTGCGGTGGAGTGCCGAGCCGGGCGCGGTCGAGGCGTTCGGGCTGCTCCGGGAGGCGGAGCGCGACGGCCTGGCCGGGTGGCTCATCGAGCAGTTCGGGCGGCCCGCCAAGGCGCTCTTCGCGCTCATCGCCGCCGGGCACGGCGCCGACGCGCTTCCGCTCGGTCTGGTCTGCGAGGCGCTGTGGACCACCGACACCGCCGAGGCGGTGCGGGCGCAGGGGCGGATCGACCAGTACTTCGGCAACCTCAACGACGACGTCACCGTGCACGGCTTCGCCGACGCCGCGGTCCAGGTGGTGAGCGGGATGCTGACCGCGCGCGATCGGGAGTCGCGGCTGCAGGGGAACGCGGTGCTGGACCGGGCCGAGGAACTCCTCGTCCAGTTCAACGCGGCGGCCAGCGCCGGCCACAGCCCGATCCTCCGCACCGGCTTCACCCGGCGGATCACCGCCGCCGCGCAGGCGCTGCTGGCCGCGCTCCGCGACCCGGCCGACCGCGCGCTCGACGACGCGGTCGAAGCGCTCGCCGGGCACCGGCTGGCCGACGTGGAAGCCACCCGGGTCAGCCGGATCCGGATGGCCCAGCGGCTCGTGCGCTGGCTCGGCACCGAGCAGGAGCCGCCGGCAAGTGTGGCCGACGGGGTGGACCAGCAGATCGGCCAGTGGGGCTGGGTCGACGTGGCGCTCCACCACGCCTGGGCCGGCGACGACGCCAACCCCGAGCTGCAGACCGCGTTCCGCGAGATCCACGACCGGGCACAGCAGCGGCGGCGGGACCTGGACCAGGCGTTCGCCGGTCGCCTCGCGGCGTGGGCCACCGCCGGCCCCGGCAACGACGGCGGCCTGCTCACCGTGGAGAACCTCCTGCCCCGGGTCATCGACCCACTGGTCAAGGCCGACCGGCCGGTGCTGCTCGTCGTCCTCGACGGGATGAGCGCCGCCGTCGCCGTGCAGCTCGCCGACGAGCTGTCCCAGCACTGGGTCGAGTACGACCCGCTCGCCGGTTCCGCCGCAGGCCGCCGGCGGGGGATCGTGGCCGCCCTGCCCACCCTGACCGCGGTGTCCCGGACCTCGCTCTTCGCCGGCGCTCTCCGCACCGGCAACCAGGACCACGAGAAGAAGCTCTTCGCCGACGGCCGGTGGGGCAAGGGTTCCCGGATCTTCCACAAGGGGCCCGCCAAGGGCGGAGCCGGCTGGGCGTACGCGAGCGAGCTGGCCGAGGCGGTGGCCGGCGCGGCGCCCGTGGTGGCCGTCGTGATCAACACCGTGGACGAGTCGCTGGCCCACGGCCGCGAAGGCGACGAACCCGGCTGGCAGCTCGACGACCTCGGCTTCCTGCGCAGCCTGCTCGACCAGGCCCGGTCCTCCGGACGCGCCGTCGTCATCACCAGCGACCACGGGCACGTGCTGGAGCGGGGCGGGCAGTACGTCAAGGCCGCCGACGCCGCCTCGGCCCGGCACCGCACCGGCCCCGACCCGGCCGCCCCGGGAGAGGTGGAGCTGACCGGCCCCCGGGTGGTGGCCGACGGCAAGCGGATCATCGCGCTGTGGGACCCGATGCTGCGCTACCGCCCCAGCAAGGCGGGCTACCACGGCGGCGCGTCACTGGCCGAGGTCACATCCCGCTGCTGGCGTACCTGATGCCGAATGCGACGCGGCCGCCGGCCGGCTGGGCTCCCGTCGAGACCAGTCCACCGGCCTGGTGGCAGGCGTCGGCGACCGCTCCAGTTCCGACTGCCCCCACGACTCCGGTGCCCGCACCCAGGCCGCGACGCAAGGCGCCGGCCGTCACCGGGGACGCGCTGTTCGACGTACCGGAGCTGGCGAGTGCCCCCGCGGCGGCGCCGCCGGCTGGAGAGGGCGATCTGGTGAGCGCGGTGCTGGCCACCGAGCTGTTCGAGGCCCAGCACGGCCTGACCCCGCGGAAGGTGGACCGGAAGAAGATCGAGGCGGCGATGCGCGCGCTGGTCGAGGCCAAGGGTGTGCTGCCGCTGGCCGTGCTCGGTCAGCGGGCCGGTGAGCTGCCCGGGCGGGAGGGTGGATTCGTCAACACCCTGCAGCGGATCTTCAACGTCGACAACTACCCGGTGCTGTCGCAGATCGACGACGGGCGCACCGTCAAACTGGACACCGCCCTGCTGCGGACGCAGTTCGGCCTGCCCGGGGGCGGTCCGTGACCGCCGTGAGCCCGGCTCGGCGGCGGGAGGTCATCGACGCGTTGCGCCGGGGCGCCGTCCCGTCGGCCGGACTGGACCTCTTCGCCGTCGGGCTCGACCGGTTCACCAGCGCGGTGGGGGAGGACCTGGACACGGTCGCCACCGGCGGCTCGGTGTTCAAGGCGGTCCGCGGTGAGTACGGCTCCGGTAAGACCTTCTTCACGCGCTGGATCGCTGAGCGGGCGAAGCGCGCCAACTTCGCCACCGCCGAGGTGCAGATCTCCGAGAACGAGACCCCGCTGCACAAGCTGGAGACCGTGTACCGCCGGCTCACCGAGCGGCTCACCACCTCGACGTTTCCGCCGAGCGCCCTGCGACCCGTCGTCGACGGCTGGTTCTACGCGCTGGAGGAGGATGTCCTCGCGACGGGCGAGGTAGCCGCGGACGATCCGGACGCCCTCGACCGGGCGGTCGGGGTGCTGCTCGACCAGCGACTCGCCGCGGTCAGCCGCACGGCCCCCGCCTTCGCGGCCGCGCTCCGCGGCTACCGGACCGCCTCCCTCGCCGGTGATCCCGCCACCGCCGAAGCCGTCCTGGCCTGGCTCGGCGGCAGCCGCACGTCGCCGCGTCGGCCCGCCGGGTCGCCGGGGTGCGCGGGGATCTCGACCACTTCGCCGCGCTCAGCTTCCTGCAGGGCCTGCTCGCGGTCCTGCGCGACAGCGGGCACCCCGGCCTGCTGCTGGTCCTCGACGAGGTCGAGACGCTGCAGCGGGTCCGCTCCGACGCCCGCGACAGGGCGCTCAACGCGCTGCGGCAACTCATCGACGAGGTGCACTCCGGCCGCTTTCCCGGGCTCTACCTCGTCATCACCGGCACCCCGGCGTTCTACGAGGGGCCGCAGGGTGTGCAGCGGCTCGCACCACTCGCTCAGCGGCTGGCCGTCGACTTCACAACCGATCCCCGGTTCGACAACCCGCGCGCGGTGCAGATCCGGCTCGCCGGCTTCACCGTCGACTCCCTGGTGGAACTCGGCGGCCGGGTACGCGACCTCTACGCCGACGGATCCGCCGCATCGGGTCGGGTGCGTGGCCTGGTCGACGACGCGTACCTCGGTGACCTCGCCCGCGCCGTCGCCGGGGGATTGGGCGGCAAGGTTGGCGTGGCACCGCGGCTGTTCCTCAAGAAGCTGGTGGGGGACGTGCTCGACCGCGTCGACCAGTACGCCGACTTCGACCCGCGGCAGCACTACGCACTGACCCTCTCGGCCACCGAGATGACGGACGTGGAACGCAACGCGACCAGCGCTGACGCGATTTCGCTCGACCTGTAGGACAGAATCAGATCATGAGCACCGACCTCGCCTTGCTCCTCGGCACGCAGGAGACCGCCGCCCTCGAGTTCAAGCGAGAGGCTACGGATCGGAACGCCATTCGCAAGGCGATCTGTGCTCTCGCGAACGACCTGCCGGGCCTTGGCGGCGGTGATCTCATTATCGGTGTCGATGCCAATGGCCGTCCGGCCGGCGCAACAGACACGTCTGACGGCGCATTGCTGAAGATCACCGAGTATCGCGATCAAGGCCTGATTCTCGACCGGCCGTCGATGGTCGTCAGTGCCGGTCTGTATGAAGGGATGCCGGTAATCCGTGTAAGGGTGAATGCGTCCCACACGCCGCCGGTGCGCTTCGACAACGTCGTATATGTCCGGCCAGGCCCGTCCACCCGGCGTGCCACCCGGGACGACGAGCGAGTGCTCTCCGAGCGGCGGCGGTCCTTCGAGGCACCCTTCGACGTCCGCCCGGTGCCCGGAAGCACCCTGGACGACCTCGATCTCAACCTGTTTCGGACGGAGTATCTCCGCCAAGCCGTCGACCCTTCGGTGATCGAGGAGAACCACCGGTCGATCGAGCAGCAGCTGGCCTCGCTCCGGCTCGCCGACGTGGACGGCACGCCGACCGTGCTCGGCCTCCTGCTCGTCGGTCTGGATCCGACCAACCGCATCCCTGGGGCGTACGTCCAGTTCGTCCGCTACGAGGGGACGGACGTCGGAGGATCGGTGCTGGACGAGCAGGAACTCCGGCTGAACGTCATCGACGCGGCCGAGCGGCTTGAGACTCTGCTCAAGGGTCACCTCCGGACGCGACTCGTCGAGGTGAGCGGCTTCCGGGAGGAGTCCCGACCAAACTATCCGATCGACGCTCTTCGGGAGGTGTGCATGAACGCGATCATGCACCGCAACTACGAATCGTCGAATGCTCCGGTCCGAGTCGTGTGGTTCGACGACCGCATCGAGGTGACCAATCCCGGTGGGCCGTTCGGACAAGTCCGGGCAGACAATTTCGACCGAGTCAACGACTATCGCAATCCGTCCCTGGCCGCCGCGATGAAGTCCGTCGGATACGTCAACCAGTTCGGCAGGGGCATCGGACGGATCAGGGCCGCACTGACGCGCAACGGCAACCCGCCACCGGAGTTCGTCGTCGACGACGCCTCCTGGACTGTGACCGTACGGAGTGCGTCGTGATCTCCGTCGCCCTGTTCAACAACAAGGGCGGCGTCGGCAAGACCACCCTCACCTACCACCTCGCGCACATGCTGCAGCGTCTCGGGCACCGGGTCCTCGCCGTCGACCTCGACCCGCAGTCGAACCTGACGGCGGCATTCCTCGACGAAGAGGATCTGGAACAGGTATGGCGGGAGCCGAACGGTGTGACGGTCTCTCCCGGCGAGAGCGGCCAGGCGCCCACCGTGGCCGCGGCGGTCAAACCGATCATGGAGGGGATGGGGGACATCCGCCCCTGCGAGCCGGTTCCGATCGCGGAAGGACTCTGGCTGCTCGCCGGTGACCTGACCCTCAGCTCCTTCGAGGATCGGCTCAGCGAGGCGTGGCCCAAGGGCTTCACCGGCGACCCCGCCGCGCTGAGGACCACCACCGCGTTCCATCGGATCCTGCAGACGGCAGGCCGCGAGGTGGACGCCGACATCGCCCTGATCGACGTGGGTCCGAACCTCGGAGCGATCAACCGCGCGGCACTGCTGGCGGCCGACACAGTGCTCGTACCGCTCGCCGCCGACTTGTTCTCGCTGCGGGGTCTGCGTAATCTCGGGCCGACGCTGAGGATGTGGCGGCGCACATGGCACCACAAGGTCATGCCCGACCTGCCGCCGGGGATCGAAGCACCGGTGGGGCGGATGCGTCCGCTGGGCTACGTCATCATGCAACCGACCATGCGCCTGGACCGCCCCGTGAAGGCGTACCAACGTTGGCTGGACCGCATCCCCGAGGTCTTCGCCACGTCCGTGCTCGACGAACCGGGCAGCGGCGTGACCAGGAAGGCTTACGAGATCGCCACGTTGCGCAATTACCAGAGCCTGATGCCGTTGTCCCACGACGCGCGGAAGCCGATGTTCGATCTCCGATCGGCCGACGGTGCTCTGGGCAGCACGCAGACCCTGGTTCAACGCTGCTACCAGGACTTCCGATCGCTGAGCGAGAAGCTGTTGCAGCGGCTTGACGACATCCGCGCCAGCAGCTGATGGCCGGGGCCGACCTGCTGCATCCGGTGGTGCTACACCATGTAGTGAACTCGTTGCAGTGGCCGGCGTTGCGGCCATTGCAGGAGGCCGCCGTCCAACCGCTGCTCGACGGCGACGACGCTCTGCTCCTCGCCCCGACGGCGGGCGGCAAGACCGAAGCGGCGATGTTCCCGCTGCTGTCCCGAATGGCCGAGGAGAACTGGGCGGGCACGTCGCTGCTCTACGTCTGCCCGCTCAAGGCCCTGCTCAACAACCTCCTTCCTCGGCTGGAAACGTACACCGGGTGGCTGGGGCGCCGCGCTGCGCTCTGGCACGGTGACGTGACCATGGGCCGGCGGCGGAAGATCCTCCGCGACCGACCGGACGTGCTCCTCACCACCCCCGAGTCCCTGGAGTCGATGCTGGTCAGTGCCACCGTCGACCACGACGAGTTCTTCCGTGGCCTGCGGGCCGTCGTGGTCGACGAAGTGCACGCGTTCGCCGGCGACGACCGCGGATGGCACCTGCTGGCCGTACTCGAGCGGCTCAGCCGGGTCACCGGCCGGCCGGTGCAGCGCATCGGCCTCTCGGCGACGGTCGGTAATCCCGACACGCTGCTGACCTGGTTGCAGGGGTCCGGTCGCGGGCAACGGCCGGCGCGGGTCGTCGCGCCCGAGATTGCCGCCGCTCCAGCCGTGTCCGTCGCCCCAGCCGTGTCCGTCGCCCGGCCTGCGGGCGAGGTCGAGTTGGACTACGTCGGCTCGGTGCACAACGCCGCGAAGGTCATCGCCGCCCTGCACCGCGGCGAGAAGCGGCTGGTGTTCTGCGAGTCCCGGGCGTTGGTCGAGGAACTCGGCCAACGGCTGCGGGCGCTTGACGTCACCACCTTCCTGTCCCACGCCTCGCTCTCGGTGGACGAGCGGCGTCGCGCGGAGGTGGCGTTCGCGCAGGAACGGGACTGCGTCATCGTGGCCACCAGCACCCTCGAGCTGGGGATCGACGTCGGCGACCTCGACCGCGTCATCCAGGTCGACGCCCCGCGCAGCGTCGCGGCCTTCCTGCAACGGATCGGCCGGACGGGTCGGCGGCCCGGCAGCAGCCGGAACTGTCTCTTCCTCGCGCTGGACGGTGACGGGCTCCTACAGGCGGCCGGGCTGCTCCACCTCTGGGCGCAGGGCTGGGTCGAGGAGGTGGTGCCGCCGCCGGAGCCGCGGCACATCGTCGCCCAGCAGATGTTGGCGCTGTCGCTGCAGCAGCATCGGGTCGGGGATCAGCTCTGGGTGCAGGAGTGGAACGGGCTGGCGCCGTTCGACAAGACCGCCGACGTCATCGTGCGGCATCTCGTCGACCAGGGCTACCTCGACTCGGACTCCGGCATGCTCTTCATCGGACCGGAGGCGGAGGCGCGCTTCGGCCGTCGGCACTTCATGGACATGCTCGCGGTGTTCACCGCGCCGCCCCAGTTCACGGTGCTGTCGGGGCGTACCGAGATCGGGCGTACCGACCCGGCGCTGCTCACGGCGAAGGTTCAGGGTCCCCGGCTGCTGTTGCTCGGCGGGCGGAGCTGGCGGGTCACCTACATCGACTGGAAGCGGCACCGGTGCTTCGTCGAGCCGGCAGAGGGCGGCGGGAAGGCGCTCTGGATGACCGGCGGGGTGCCGCAGGGACGCTCGTACCGGATGGTGCGGGCCATGCGGGATGTGTTGCTCGGTGCCGATCCGCCGGTCGCGCTGACCGGTCGGGCCGCAAACCGGCTGGCCGGCCTGCGCGAGGAGTTCGGTGCGCTGGTCCATCCGGGCGGCACGCTGGTGGTTCGGGAGAGTGACGGCGAGGTGCGGTGGTGGACCTGGGCGGGCTTCCGGGCCAACGCCACGCTGATCTCCACGCTGAGTGAGCTGGCCGACCCGACCCAGCGGTACGACGACGCCTCGATCCGGCTGCGCCCCGACCTGAGCCGGGAGATGGTGCGTGCGGCAAAGGCGGACGCGGCCGGACGGGTCTGCCTGCCGGACGTCAACGAGAAGGCCCTGGATGGCCTCAAGTTCAGCGCCGCCCTCCCGCACCGACTGGCGGTTGCCACCCTGGCCACGCGTCTGGCCGATGTGCCCGCGGCTCAGGCCGTCCTTGCCGAACCGGTACGGACGGCATACTTGCCTTAGCGCTCACGGGCGGGTGATCAGGGAAGCGAGGTCCAGGGTGACCCGGCGGATAGCCCGGTCGTTGCCAGCGCCCTGTCGGTCTAGAAGATGTCCCCGTCACGCAGTGTCCTGCGGAGCAGTTCTTCCATCCGCTGCAGGGCGGACTTCAGCTCCGTCGCCATCCGCCGCCGCACGTCGCCGGCCACGTTCTCGCTGGTCGTCCGGGCGGCTTCGTCCGCAGCCGCAGGGTCGGCGAGGTTTTCGATGACGGCCACCCACTGCCGGCCGAGCTGGTCGGCGTACCTGGCTCGCCTACGGTCCACCTCGAACTCGCCGTCGAGCTTGACCAACTGTTCCCAGTACGGCAGGACGGCCTTCCTGACGCGCTCGTCAACGTCCACCCAGACATGGGGCTGACAGGTGACCATCGTGTCACCCACCTTGTACCGCCACCGGCCGGTCTCCGACAACGCCCGCTGCAGCTCGACCTCCAGCTCCGCCGTGCGCAGCGCGGTGAAGTGGGAGGCGTGCTCGGCCGCGAGGATCGTCAGCCTGCGGATGGCGGCCGGCATGTGGTAGTGCGCGTAGCTGAGCAACGCCTCCCGGCGGAGGGTCTCCGATGACCAGACGCACCGGGCGTGGATGTGGAAGTTGAACGCCCGGCCCTGACCCGACACTCGGATCGGTACCGCGGTGTCCAGTCGTTCGGTCAGCGGTCCCGGGGCCGGTCCCGGGGCCGGGGAAGTCGCTCCCGACACGGGCCCCGTCTCCCGCAGGGCGTTGATCACGCCCCACAAGAACTCCTTCACCTTCCGCCAATACGGCAGAGTCTGTCCCCAGAGCTCCAGTGCCCGGTGCGCCAGGCCCCGCCAGCGGTCATCCGAGCTCGACGCGGTGCCGGAGGCGTCGGTCGTGTCGCTCGTCGCCTCGCGCGGATCCGCTCCACTGCGGCCGCTCGGCTCTCCCGCTTCCGGCGACGACGGGGCCGGCTCCTGGTCGGAGGTGTCGCGTGCGGCAGCGTCGTCGCCATCCTTCGTGGGCGCTGCCGGGCCGTCGTCCATGCTCCACGGTAACCAGGGGATGACCGATTTGTCGGCCGTGACGTCCGTGCCGTGGCGCGGCGTCCGAATATTCCGACAAATGTCCTTTCGCCGTTACGGCCAGCGATCGACCGTGGCGCATGTGTGGATGTTCGGCCCATCCCCCGGTCCACTGTGACCTGGTCGGATGGCAGGACGGACATCGCCGTTCGACGACAGGAGGGACCGTGCGCACACCATCCCGTGCGTTGACTGGGACCACCGCGCTGCTACTCGCGGCCGGACTGGTCCTGACCGCAGGAGCTGGCGGCCAGGCCGCACCCCGGGAACAGACCCCCACACAGGCCCGCCCCGGCGACCTGCCCGGCGACCGCCACGACACCAAGGCCAAGGACAACCGACAGGGGCGGATCGCCCCGACCGCCCGGCAGCGCGACCGGGCCGCCGCGCTCGGCGCCCGGGCCCGCTGGAGCACCTTCGGCACCCCCGCCACCCTGACCGCCACCGACAAGCCGCTGGCCACGGGGCTGGCCGCCGACCCGGCCGCCGCGGCGCGGGCGTACGTGGCCGCCAACCGGGACCTGCTGGGGCTGACCGCCGACGGCGCGGAGGCCCTGGAGCAGCTGACCGTCGCCCCGATGGGTGACGGCGCCACCGTGCTGTTCCGCCAGCGCTTCGGCGACCTGCCTGCCGCGGTGGACGGCGTCCTCGCGGTCGGCGTCCGCGACGGCGCGGTGTGGCACGTCAGCTCGTCCCTCGCCCGGGACGGCGGCGCGCCGGCCCCGGCCACGATCAGCGCCGAGCAGGCGCAGCGGGCGGCGGCCACCGATGCCGGCCTCACCGACCCGAAGATCCTGCGTGCCTCGCTGGTCGCGGTGCCGACCGCCGACCGGGGCGCGCGGGCCGCGTACGAGGTGATCCTCGGCGCGACCTCACTGGCGCGGACCCGGCGGCCTTCTCCACCTACGTGGCGCCCGGGACGGCAGCGTGCTGGTCCGGGAGGACCTGGTCGACCACGAGGCGGACAACCCGCAGTGGGAGGTCTTCCCGAACTCCCCGTCGACCGACCACTCGTCGGCCGACACCCGGGTCGGCTGGTGCTTCCAGCCGGCCGCCGGCTGCGACGAGGTGGTCGGCACGTCGGCCTCGCCGCTGCCCTGGGACGTCGACCCGGCCACCGGGGCGTCCACCCGGACCACCAAGGGCAACAACAGCATCGCGGTGCAGAACTGGAACAGCAACGACCCGTTCAGCGTGGGCACCGAGACGGCCACGCCCCGGCCGGACCGCACCTACGCCTACCCCTGGACCAACCAGTGGTACGAGCAGAAGTGCAGCCCGGACACCTTCACCTCGCCGCAGGCCAACGACATCGACGCCGCCCGAGCCAACCTGTTCGGGATGCACAACCGGATGCACGACTGGTCGTACCACCTGGGCTTCACCGAGGCGACCTGGAACCTGCAACAGGACAACTTCGGCCGTAGCGGCCTCGGCGCCGACGCCGAGCAGGGCAACGCCCAGGCCGGCGGGATCAGCGGCGGCCCGCCGAACTTCGCCGCCCGGGACAACGCCAACCAGATCACCCCGGCCGACGGGGTCGCGCCCATCACCAACATGTACCTGTGGCAGCCGATCGCCGGTTCGTTCTACGCGCCCTGCGTGGACGGCGACTTCGACATGTCGGTCATCGCCCACGAGTACGGGCACGCGATCAGCAACCGCATGATCGCCGGCCCGAACGCCGGGGTCAGCTCCCCGCAGGGGATGAGCGAGAGCTGGTCGGACCAGCTGGCGATGGAGTACCTGTACGAGCACGGGTACGCCGCGCCCGGCCGGCGCGGGTTCACCATCGGCGAATACACCACCGGCGACCCGGACGCGGGCATCCGGAACTACAACATGAGCGCGAGCCCGCTCAACTACAGCGCGATCGACTACGACTTCGTCGGCCTCCAGGTGCACGCCTCCGGCGAGGTGTGGAGCGCCACCAACGCGGACATCCGGGCCGCGATGATGGGACGGTACGGCGCGGGCGACGCCGCGTCGCAGAAGTCCTGCGCCAACGGCGCGACGCCGGTCACCGCCTGCCCGGGCAACCGGCGCTGGATTCAGCTCGTCTTCGACTCGTTCCTGCTGATGGCGGTCAGCCAGGTGAGCATGGTCGACGCCCGGGACGCGATGCTCGCCGCCGACCGGATCCGCTTCGGCGGGGCGAACCAGGACCTGCTCTGGAACGCCTTCGCGGCGCGCGGCCTCGGCGAGACCGCGGCCAGCGTCGGCAACGGCGACGTCAACCCGACGCCGAGCTTCACCTCCCCGTACGCGAACGAGGCCACCCTGACGTTCGCGCCCGAGGACGAGGACGCGGCGGTGCCCGGGGCGCAGCTGTACGTGGGCCGCTACCAGGCCCGCGCGGTGCCGGTCGCCGACACCGACCCGGCCACCCCGCTCACCGACCGAGTGCGGCTGGTCCCCGGCACGTACGAGTTCGTGGTCCGCGCGCCGGGGCACGGGCACGTCCGGGTCGGCCCGGTCACCGTGAAGGCCGGTCAGGTCCGCGACCTGCCGGTCAAGGTGCGGCGCAACCTGGCGTCCACCAGCTCGGGCGCGACGGTCAGCGGGGACGGGATCAACCTCGCGAAGATCGCCGACGACGACGAGGCCACCAACTGGGCCTCGCTGGGCAGCCCGGTCGCCGGCCGGCAGGTCACCGTCGACCTGGCCGGCGGCACCCGACAGGTACGCCGGGTGCAGGTCAGCGCGATGCTGCGACCGCCGGTCGCCGGCGACCCGGACGCCGGTACGCAGAGCCGCTTCTCGGCGCTGCGGCAGTTCCGGGTGCTGGCGTGCACGGCGACGGGCACGGTCACCTGTGCCGAGGCGGCCGACTTCCAAGCCGTCTACACCAGCCCGGCGGACGCTTTCCCGTCGGTGGCGCCGCGGCCCCGGGCGCCGGAGCTGATCATCCGGTCCTTCGACATCCCGCGGACGGAGGCGACCCACCTGCGCGTCGAGGTGGTGACCAACCAGTGCACCGGCGCGCCGGACTACGCCGGTGAGCAGGACGCCGACCCGCGGGCGGCGACCGACTGCGCGACCGCCAGCGTCCAGGCGAACAACGTCCGGATCGCGGAGTTCCAGGCGTTCGCCCAGTGACCGGCTGAGCCGGACGTGCGGGTGGGCGGTGATCCGCCCACCCGCACGTCGGTCCGCGGGGTCTACTCCGACAGGACGAGCCAGGCCCGGCCGTCGATGAGTTCACGGGCCGCGTCGAGGTGGCCAGCGTGGCAGGCGGTCTCGGTGATCACGTGCAGGATGACCTCCCGCAGGTCGTGCAGCCGCCAGGTTCCGAACAGGTCGGTGGGCCACCAGGCCGGCGGGGTGTCCAACGCGCTGGCGGTGATAATGGCGTTCGCCCGGCCGATCTCCTGCCGGTACCGGCCGAACACCTCGGCGCTCGACACGTCCGCCCCGACCCGCCAGGCGTCCTCGACGACGTCGTCCGGTCGGTCCAGCAGGTCCTGCTCGGCGGCGACGACCCGGCGAAACCAGAATCGCTCGTCGTCCACCGTGAGGTGTCGTACCAGGCCGAGGCAGCTCCATCCCGATGGCAGCACCGGCCGCCGCAGGGCGTCCTCGTCGAGGCCCTCCAGGATGCCCAGCACGTGATCGCGCTGAGCATCGAGGTGGGACAGCAGCAGTGCGGTCTCCGGGTCCGGTGACGGCTGCGGTATCGGGTCGGGCATGGCTTCGTCTCCTTGGTTCGGCTGCACCACGGTGACGATCGGGCGAGCCGGTTCCGGACGGCTCGGCGGAAGAGATGTTCATCGTGGATTGCGGATCCGTTTCCGTGCGGGGGCTGTACGTCGGCGACGATCACGACCAGACTGGTGCGCGATCGGGAGAGTGGTATAGACCGATGTCTCGTCGCATCAGGACGGGGAGGATCCTCTTGACCACGCTCGCGACTCAGCGGCGCGCCACCCGCGCCGCATCCTCGGCGCGTTCGCCCTGCTGACGGCCATGGTCGCCACCGCGCTCGGCGGCCCGTCGGTGGTGTCACCCAAGCTCGCCGAACCGGCCCAGGCCGCCGTCTACGGCTCCTGCACGATGACCCGCTGGGCGGACGCCCGCACCGCGCGGTCCGGCTGGGCGGCCAAGGGCTTTCCGACCACCCGGGGCTCGTACACCTGGAGCGGCCGCCACTACCAGGGTGCGGGCCAGTGCTCCGCCCTTCAGGGCGGGGGTGAAGGAGGGCCGCCTAGGCCCGAGCGTGCTCTAACCTGGCCGGTTTGCTGCTCGTCTACTGGCGCAGCACGGTGAGCGGTGTGCCGCCGGAGCCGGCGAAGTACGAGCCCGACCAGAGCCGGTTGGCGTGGTAGTAGTGGGCCACGAGGTCGGGGAACTGCTGGCGCAGCCGGCGGCTGGATACGCCCTTGAGGCTGTTGACCAGTTTCCACGGGGCGACCGTGGGTGGGAAGTTGACCAGGGAGTGGTTGTCCTCGCCGTTGAAGTCGACCGGCTCGGTGTCGAAGTCGGCGCACACCGCCGGCGTGCTGTCTTCCAGGCGGGCCAGGTGCCGGTCGGTGAACACCGTGTGCCGGTACTTCGTGACGAAGACCAAGTCGGCGTGGAGGGCGAAGACCCAGTGTCTGGCAGTGCGGAGGCTTCTGATATCTGTCATATGCCGATGCCAGGCTGTCTGGTGTGCAGCTTCGGTACAACTACCGCGTCTACCCGACGCCCGGCCAGCAGGCTTCGCTGGCGCGGGCGTTCGGGTGCGCGCGGGTGGTGTTCAACGATGGGCTGCGCGCACGTCAGCAGGCCCACGAGGCAGGCGAGGCGTACCTGTCGGACGGCGACCTGTCGAAGCGGGTCATCACCGAGGCGAAGCGGACGCCGGAGCGGGTGTGGCTGGGCGAGGTGTCGGCGGTGGTGCTCCAGCAGGCCCTCGCGGACCTGAACGCCGCGTACCGGAACTTCTTCGCCTCGCTGTCTGGCAAGCGCAAGGGCCGCAAGGTCGCTCCGCCTCGTTTCCGGTCCCGCAAGGACAACCGGCAGGCGATCCGGTTCACCGCGAACGCCCGGTTCAAGGTCCTGGACAACGGCCGGCTTCGGCTGCCGAAGATCGGCGACCTGGCGTTGCGGTGGTCCCGGCAACTGCCGGCCGCGCCCACCTCGGTCACGGTCATCCGCGACGCGGCCGGACGGTACTTCGCCTCATTCGTGGTGGCCAACACCGACGACCCGCTGCCGCCGGTCGACGCCGAGGTGGGTATCGACCTGGGCCTGACCCACTTCGCGGTCCTGTCCAACGGCAAGAAGATCACCGCGCCGAAGTTCCTGCGCCGGGCGGCCCGCAAGCTGCGCCGACTGCAGCAGGACCTGTCCCGCAAGCAGCGGGGCAGCGCAAATCGCAGCAAGGCCGTCGTCAAGGTCGCCCGGGCGCACGCCCGGGTGGCCGACAGCCGGCGGGACTGGCAGCACAAGCTCTCGACACGGATCATCCGCGACAACCAAGCGGTGTACGTCGAGGACCTGTGCGTGACCGGTCTCGGCCGCACCCGGTTGGCGAAGTCGGTGCACGACGCCGGCTGGGCATCGTTCACCGCGATGTTGGAGTACAAGGCCGCACGGTACGGGCGCAGCTTCCGCCGGATCGGCCGGTTCGTCCCCACATCGCAGACCTGCTCCACGTGCGGGCGGCTGGACGGACCCAAACCGCTGTCCGTCCGGTCGTGGACCTGCCCATGCGGGGCGGTCCACGACCGGGACGTCAACGCGGCGATCAATATCCTCGCCCAGGGACGCTGGGAGAGCCTAAACGCCTGTGGAGCGCAGGTAAGACCGGCACCCGTGCCGGCACCACGCCGAGAAGCAGGAATCCACCCGCACACCGCGTGTTCCACACGCAGCGTGGAGGGAATCTCCGCCGTTTAGTCAGCATGGAACGGCCGGCTCACTTGCGCTGCACCCGTTGGTGATCTCTCGTGGGTCATCCACCCTGGAGCGGAAGGAGCCACTACCGGAAGGAGCCGGCCGCTCATGAACAGTGTCGTGCACTCTGCCGGTCCGATCCACCTGGGGTTGGACGTGAGCAAGGACAAGATCGCGGTGGGGATCCTGAGGTGGGGTGAGCAGGTCCCCGACACCGAGATGCTCTTCAACGACGAGGCGTCGGTGCGGCGTCTGATCGACCGTTTCCCGGATCGTGGCCAGCTGCGGGTCTGTTATGAGGCGGGACCGACCGGGTTCGGTCTGCACCGGCTGCTGCGCTCGATGGGCGTGGCGTGCGACGTAATCGCGCCGGCGTTGATCCCGAAGGCGCCCGGCGATCGGGTCAAGACCGACCGGCGTGACTGCCGTCGGCTGGCCCGGCTGCACCGGGCTGGGGAGCTGGTCGCGATCCGGGTCCCGAGCGAGGCTGAGGAGGCGGTGCGGGACTTGTGCCGGGCGCGGGCCGCGGTCGTGGGTGACCGCACTCGCATTCGGCATCGGGTGAGTAAGTTCCTGCTGCGCCATGACCGGGTGTGGCGGGAGACCGCGTGGACGGTCAAGCATGAGCAGTGGCTGTTGGGGCAGCGCTTCGACGAACCCGCGCTGCGAGCCACCTACGCCCATTACCGGGCGATGCTGACCGCCCGCGAAGCCGAACTGGCCGCGGTGGAAGCCGACCTGGCCCACTGGTACACCCACGGACCGTTCACTGACGCGGTGGCCCGCCTGGCCGCCTACCGGGGAGTGGCCTATGTGGGGGCGTTGACCATCGCCAGCGAGGTCGGTGACTGGCGGCGCTTCCCAGCCGCCCGCACGTTCATGGGCTTCACCGGGCTGGTCCCGTCGGAGTACTCCTCGGGGCAGGCGGTCCGGCGGGGGCACATCACCAAGGCCGGCAACACGCATCTGCGGACCCAGCTGATCGAGTCGGCGTGGGCCTACCAGCACCACCCCAACCTCGGCGTGACCCTGCGGCGTCGCCAGGAGCACGTCGACGCGGCCACGGTGGCCCGGTCCTGGAGCGCCCAGCAGCGCCTGAGCGGACGGTTCCGGCGACTGAACGCCCGCAAGACCAGCCGCAGCATCGTCGCCGTGGCCATCGCCCGGGAACTGGCCGGGTTCCTGTGGGCAGAGATGACCGCCGCTTGAACCGAAAGGCACGCCATGAGCCCGCGCACGGCAGACACACCGGTCGGACAGGTGACCGTGCGCGCCAAAGACCCCACGACGCGTCGAGGCACGCCGTGGCAGGAACGATCCCCGTCCGCCCTATGGCCCACCGCTGCGGCGGTGACGGCCGCGTTTAGTCCGGGGCACCATCCTGCGCATCCCCGACTTGCGATCTCGACACGCGAACATCAGACAGGCGGCGCACCGACCCGCTCCGCCTCGACGCGTCGTGGCCACCCACCCCGCCCACCACCAGGGGCCCGACGACCGAGCACTCCCCGCCCCGCCGCTCGATCATCCACTCCTGGGTGCCCACGTCAAGGACGCCTCCGGCGTCGCTCCGCGATCGACTCCGTCGATCCTTGACCCGACCACCCATCCGCGGTCTTGGCGCCGATCGAGGCAGGGAGCAGACCGACCTGCGCCCAAGACGGGTCCAACCACGACCTGAATACGGGGCAGACCACCGCAATGCCGTACTCACACTTGACAGGGCCGTTCCACATCAGGGCGGAGAGAACGTCAAAACTACGAGGGACAGCTGCTGCCCACCAATGCCACCTACTACGAGTACGACGTCTACCCGCGTGCCTACGGGGCGTCCCGGGACGCGTACCGGATCGTGGTCAACAAGAGCACCGGGGTGACCTGGTTCTCGCCCGACCACTACTCGAACTTCTACCGGCTCTGACCGTGGCGTCGCGGGGCGGGCCCACCGCGGCCCGCCCCGCTCCGCCCTGACCGAAGGATGGACCGATGGCCGACGCGCGCGCCCCGGCCTGGCTGCGATTCGACACCCCGCCGCCCGACGACACCGGGCGGGACGACGGGGGAGCGGTCACCGTCGACGGGTCCGCCACCCGTACCCGGGCCGGCCTGTTCGATGCGCTCGCCGACGTGCTGGAGCTGCCCGACCACTTCGGGCGCAACTGGGACGCGCTCGCCGACGTGCTGGCCGACCGGCTCGACACCGGGCCGCTCACGCTCGTGGTGCGGGATGCCGGGCACCTGCTGGCCGAGGAGCCGCCCGCCCAGCTCGGCACCCTGCTCGACGTGCTCGGCGGGGTCGACGCCGGAGCCCGCGAGTCGCTGCGGGTCGTGCTGCGCGACACTGCCGAGCCGCTGTCCGGCCTGCGGCGCCAGGTCACCTCGACTCTCGCCGGTGTCCCTGTCCCGCCGGCCTCCCCGGGCAGCCCGCCCATCGGACCGGGCCGACGTGCCGGGGAGGGAGGCGACCGCCTTGCCGGCCCCCAGGCCGGGTGACACCACCCAGCCGACCTGGTGCGGTAGCCGAGCAGATCGGCGGGGCTGACGGGGCTTGCCGGTGGCGACCAGGATGGCGGTATGGAACTCGAGCTGACCGCCCCGGAACGGGCCGTGTGGCAGGCGTTTTCTCGACGCGCGCAGGTGAACCTCGGCGACGCCAAGGATCGAGTGGTCCGCGCCGGGGTCATCCGGGCCCTGCTGCTCGGCGCCGTGCCGGCCGAGCCCGGTGAGCTGGCTGCCCTGACGCTGGTCGGCGCCGAGATAGCCGGGAGGCTCGACCTGTCGTACGCGGAGGTTCCCTATCCGGTGCGGCTGAGCCGGTGCGACTTCACCGATCGGATCGAGCTGGTGGGTGCCCGGACCCGGGAGATCGACCTGGCCGGCTCGCGGCTGCCCGGCATCTGGGCCGACAAGGCGGTGGTGGAGGGGAACCTCCGACTGGCCGGGGTCCGAAGCGGCGCACTCCGTCGACCTGGAGGCGTGGTTGCTTCTCCATCCGGTTGCCTACTCGAAGTCGTAGGGCGTAGCCCACCACGCCCGCGGAATCGACAGTCCGGCATCTGCGCTGCAACCGCAATTGGGACTAGCGCCAATTGGTTTGTTATGGAAACCTGTCGGTATGACTACTCACCCGATGGCTGCGGGGGGCGACCCTCGCCGGCTGCTCGCGCACGTGCGGCACCTCACGCGGCGGGTCCGGGTCGCCCAGCGGGTGACCTGGCTGCCGCTGCTGGTGCTGGCCGTGGTGACGTTCGCGGCGATGCCGGTCCACCGCTACGGCACCCAGGTCTACGGCTGCAAGCCAATCGCCGACGGCCAGGTGTGCGAGGTACGCAACGTCGCCGGGATCGTCTACTGGTCGGTGGGCCTAGCCGTGTCGTACGTGGCGATCGCCTACGGCTACCTGCGGACCGCCCGGGCACGGGGGCTGGGCGGCCGGGTGGTGCCGTACGTCGTCACGGGCATCGCGCTGGCCGTCCTGTCCACCGCCGTGATGCTGCTCGTCGTGCACGAGGGCTGGGGGCTGCCCGAGCCGCCCAACCGGCCGGACGGGCTGACGCTGTTCCTGTTCCGCCTCATCGACGTGGGCTCCGCGATCGGCGTGGCGCTGCTGGTGCTGGCCTGGCTGGAACGCCACCTCGCGCTGCTGCTGTTCACCGTCGGGTACCTGGCGGTGGTGCTGGTGCCGCTCGACTTCGGCTGGGGCGCCCAGTGGGCGAGCAACTGGGGGTTCCCGTCGCTGGTCATCCAGGGCGGCGTGCTCCTGCTCGGCGGGCTCGGCTTCGCCCTGGCGCAACGACCGTGGCGGCACCGATGAGCGCCCCGCTCGACGAGCCGGAGCCGACCGCCGCCACGCACCCGACCACCGGGCTCGACGACGTGGTGCACCAGCGGGTCCGGCTGGGCATCCTCACCATCGCCCACGAGGCGCGGCGGGTCGAGTTCGGCTTCCTGCGCACCCAGCTGGAGCTGACCGGCGGCAACCTGTCCCAGCACCTGAGCGTCCTCGAGTCGGCCGGGCTGATCGAGGTCGAGAAGGGGTACGCCGGCCGGCGCGCTCGCACCTGGATCACGCTCACCCCCGCCGGGGACGCCGCGCTCGCCGAGGAGATCGCCCGGCTCAAGCAGCTCATCGTACGGGTCGAGACGGCCGACGGCCGGTAACGACCACCAGCACCCAGCACACCAACCCAGCACCCAACACCGACACCGGCCTCCGCCCCGCGCCGAACGGCGCGGCGGCGACACCCACCTCACGCGCCGGCGGCTCATCGGGGCCGCGCTGGCCGTCGGGTCGCCGCGCCGATCGGCCTCGCCGGCCGCCCCGGCCCGGTGCGACTCACCCTGCCGCCGCCCACCGGCCCGTACCCGGTCGGCACACGTGCCCTCGGCTAACGCCTCGGGATCTACCACGCCAGCCTTGTTCCGATCGCTGCGATCATGTGGCTCCCATGATCGGCGGGACAGGCCCTAGTTGGGCCGGTCGAGGATGGCGCTGAACCGCTCCTCGGCCAAGTCGAGCTGGGCGAAGATGTGCCGCTTCACCGGCGCGGACAGCGGCGTGTCCGGCCGGGCGATCAGGTCCCGGAAGACCGGCACCAGGGGGCGGTACTTGGTGGCGGAGCGGGTGACTTTCGGCCCCACCGTGTGGATCACGCCGACGCCGTTGTCGGTGAAGTCCGACATCTTGATCACCCGGGCCCAGGGCTCCCGGTCCAGGCTGGCCGCCACGTGCTCCCGGTACTGGACGTCCCTGTCCCGCTCCGGGTCGTACGCCGGGTTGGTGACCGCACCGACCAGGCGGGCGACGCGGGGGCCGAACCGCGCGGCCAGCGCGGCCAGCGCCGCCTGGGTCGGCTCACCGGACACGTCGGGCCCGGCCAGCTCCGCCGGGTGGTCCTCCACGGCGTCGTGCAGCAGGCCGGCGATGATCACATCGACGTCGCGCACCTGGTAATGGTGCATCATCCGGATCGCCACCCGCAGCAGGTGGTTGAGGTAGGGCTCGCGCACCCGCCGGTCGTCGCGGTGCAGCTCGGCGGCGAGGTCGAGCGCCTCGGTCAGCCGCTCCCGGGCATCGGCGTCGAACGCCCGGATCTCCAACCGGAACCGCTCCAGCAACCCCGGTTCGCCGTGGATCTCGGTGATCGCGTGCATCGGCATGGTGGCCAGGTACGCCGGAAAGTCCATGAGTCACTTATAGCTGATCTTCACCATCCGCCGGACCCCGGCGTCGGCCTTGCGACGGGAGCTGGACACGGCCCCGGCCGGCCCGCGACCGCACGGGTGACCGACGCTCAGGACCCGCCGGAGAGTTGCTTGACCATCCGGACCGTCGTCCCCTCGGACGTGCCGGAGATCGTCGCCTCGTCCATCACCCGCGCCATGATCAACCGTCCCCGGCCCCGGTCCGTGCCGCCGTCCGGGTCGCTCGCCCGCCAGCCGCCGTGGTCGCGTACCTCGATCTCCAGCCGGTCGTCGCGCAGCTCGGCCCGGAGGGTGGTGATCGCGCCGGGGGCGAACCGGTAGCCGTGCTCGATCGCGTTCGCGCACGCCTCGCCGGTGGCGATGAGCACCGCCTCGACGTCCCACTCGGTCACGCCCAGGTCGTGCAGCCAGGCCCGGAGCCGCTCCCGGGTGGGGGCGAGCTGGGCCGGGTCGGCCGGCACCTCGGCGGCGAAGACCGTCGGCCCCCGGTGCCGGTAGACCAGCACGGCGACGTCGTCGCTGCCGGAGGCCGGCAGCAGGTCGCGGACCAGCCGGTCGACCAGCTCACCCTCGGAGAGGTCCCGAGCCGCGGCGAGCACGTCCACCGCCCGGGAGATGCCCGCGTCGATCAGCTCCCGGCGCCGCTCCACCAGGCCGTCGGTGTAGAGCAGCAGCGTCGAGCCGGGCCGCACCCGGGCGACCGTCTCCGGACGCCGGTCGACCGCCACGCTGGCCAGCGGCACCGACCGCGCCCCGTCCAGCAGCTCGTGCGCGCCGTCGGGGTGCATCAGGATGCCCGGCGGGTGGCCGGCGGAGGAGTAGCGCACCTCGCCGTCCGCGCAGTCGATGATCGCGCAGAAGAGCGTGGTGCAGGCGCCGCCGGGAATCAGCCGGGCGAAGCCGTCCAGCGCGGCGAGCACCTCGGCCGGGCTCTTCGCCTGGAGCAGCAGGGCCCGGCAGGCGCTGCGCAGCTGCCCCATGACCGTGGCCGCCGACAGCCCCCGTCCGACGCAGTCGCCGACCACCACGCCGACCAGGTCGCCGGGGAGCGGCACCACGTCGTACCAGTCGCCGCCCACCTCGAGCGGGCGGACCGCCGGCTCGTAGCGGACCGCGAAGCCGGCCGGCAGGTCGGTCGGCCCGAGCATGGCCCGCTGCATGGCCAGCGCCACGCCTCGCTGCGTCTCGTAGGCGTGGGCCCGGACCAGCGCCTGGGCCAGCGCCGCGCAGAGCTGGCGGATCAGCGGCGCGTCCACCGCCGCCATCGGCCGGGGCGCGTCCGGCTCCAGCCAGATCCCCCCGGTGCCGACGCCCACCCCGATCCGGGCCCCGATGCCGGTCACCCGCCCGGCGTCGTCCCGGGCCAGGTACGGGTCGGCCTCCGGTCCGGTCGCCTCGAGATCCGCCGGATCCGTGGGGTCAGCTCCAGCCCGGCGCCGACCACCATGGGCGTGCCGGTCGGGTCGGGACTGACGGCCACCCCGCGCGCCCCGCCGAGCAGTTCGCCCAGCTCGGCGAGGCCGCCCGCCAGCACCTCGGTGATGTCGCTGGCGCTGGCCAGCCGGGTGGCCAGCGCAGCCACCGCGGCCTGCCGGGCGGTGGCGTGGACCTCGGCGGTGACGTCGCGCAGGGTCGCCACGTGCAGCCGCTCGCCGGTGACCGGCTCCCGCAGCGCGTTGTGCACCGCCTCCACCCAGATCCGGTGTCCGTCCGCGTGCCGCAGCGGCACGGTCACCCGCCCGCCGTCGACCGTCCCCATCTTCCGCACCGCCGCCTCGACCCCGCGCCGCTCCGCCGGCTCGGTCTCCGGGTCCGGCCACCACGACCGCGGGGCCGGCGCCGGCAGCTCCAGCCGGTCGAGGCCGAGCAGCCGGCAGAAGGCGTGGTTGGCCTCCACCAGGGTGAAACCGGCGTCGTAGACCACGAAGGCGTCCTGCAACGAGTCGATCAGGGCGCTGCGCCAGGTCGCCTCCCGGTTGCGCAGCCGGGACAGCTCCAGGTGCGCCCGGACCCGGGCCAGCAGTTCGAGGGAGGAGAACGGCTTGGGCAGGTAGTCGTCCGCGCCGGCCCGCAGCCCCTCCACCGCCTCCTCCTCGCCGGCCCGGGCGGAGAGCAGGATGACCGGCACGCCGGCCGTGCGCCGGTCGTCGCGCAGCGCGGCCAGCAGGGCGAAGCCGTCCATCCCCGGCATCATCACGTCGGTGAGGACCAGGTCCGGCAGCTCGGTCGCGATCAGGTCCAGCGCCGCCCGGCCGTCGCCCGCCGCGAGCACCCGGTAGCTGGGCGCCAGCAGGCCGACCAGGAACGCCCGCAGGTCCCGGTTGTCCTCCACCACCAGCACGGTCGGCGCGTCCGCCGGCGGGGCCTGGCCACCGGCCCGGTCGGTCGCCGCCGGGCCCGGCAGCGCCTCCGGCACCCAGCCCAGAGCCCGCTCGCCGTACGCCCCGGGCGGGGCGTCCTCCGCGCCGGGCCGGCCCCCGGTGGGCCGGCCGTACGGGATCCGCGCGGTGAACGTGGAGCCCTCGCCCTCGACCGAGTGCACGCCGACCTCACCGCCGTGCAGCCGGACCAGCTCCTGGACCAGGGCCAGCCCGATGCCGGCGCCCTCGTGGGATCGCCCGCCGCCGCCGCGCACCCGGTGGAAGCGGCGGAACAGCAGCGGCTGCTGGTCGGCCGGAATGCCGATGCCGGTGTCGCTGACCGAGAGGGTGACCCTGTCCCGGTCGCCCTCCAGCCGGAGCCGGACGCTGCCTTCGAGGGTGTACTTCAGCGCGTTGGAGAGCAGGTTGACCACGACCTTCTCCCACATGTCCCGATCCACGTACCCGGTGCGGGGCAGCGGCGGCACGTCCACCTCGAAGGCCAGCCCGGCCCCCGTCATCGCATGCCCGAAGGACTCGGCGATGCCCCGGGTGAGGGCCGCCAGGTCGGTGGGCACCCGCTCGGCCTCCAGCCGGCCGCCCTCGATCCGGGCGAAGTCCAGCATGTCGTTGACCAGGTTGCGCAGCCGGCCGGCGTTGCGGTGCACCAGCTCCAGCCGCTCCCGCTGGGCCGGCGGCAACGGCTCCCGCTCGTCGGCGAGGCTCTCCTGCACCGGCCCGGTGATCAGCGTCAGCGGAGTGCGCAGTTCGTGGCTGATGTCGGTGAAGAAGTCGGTCTTGGCCGCGTCCAGCTCGGCCAGCGCGGCGGCCCGTCGCCGCTGCGCCTCGTACGCCAGCACGTCGGTCAACGCGGTGGAGACCCGGCTGGCCACCACGTCGAGGAAGTGCCGGTACGGCTCGTCGAAACTCAGGTAGGGGCTGACGCCGAGGACCAGCACCCCGACCGGCCGGCCACCCCCGGTGGCCAACAGCGGCAGCGCCACCGCCTCGTCGACGGGAGCCGCGTCCCCGACTCCGTCCGCGCGCGCCAGCGGGCAGGTCGTCCCGGCCAGGCCGGTCACCCGCACCGGCCGCCCCGTCTTGATCGCCTCCACCACCTCGGCCGGCGCGTCGAAGGCGGTCCGCTCGGCCCCGTCGACCAGGCCGAACGACGCCACCAGGCGCGGTCGCTCACCGTCCGGCGGCGGGCTCTCGCCGTGGTCCGGCAGCTCCCCGCCCAGATACACCATGCCCGCCGGCAGGTCGGCGGGCCCGTGGGCGAGGATCCGGGTAGCCGCCCGGACGGCGTCCGTCGCACTGTCCGCCTCGGCGATCGAGAGTTCACCCAGTTGGCGCAACAGGGCCAGTCGGCGGTCGCCGACGACCTGTCCGGTGACCTCGCTGGTGGCCACGAAGACCCCGTCGACCCGCCCGTCGGCGTTCTCGATGGGGCTGTAGGAGTAGGTCCAGTACGTCTCCTCGAGGAAGCCGTGCCGGAGCATGAAGAGCAGCTGGTTGTGGGAGTAGGTGGACCCTCCGGACAGCGCCCGCTCGGTCAGCGGACCGACGACGTCCCAGATCTCGGCCCAGCAGTCCACCGCGCGCTGACCGACGGCCGCCGGGAACTTGTCCCCGAGGAAGCTCGTGTACGGGTCGTTGAAGATCTGCACCAGCTCGTGGCTCCACCAGAGCAGCATCGGGATCCGGGAGGGCATGAGGGTCCGGACCGCGGACCGCAGCTCCACCGGCCAGGACTCGACGGGCCCGAGCGGGGTGGCCGCCCAGTCCCTCGCCCGGTGCGCCGCGCTGGTCGGGTCGTCCCCGGGAAACAGCTCGTCGGCGGCTGTGCCACCCGTCACGTCCGGCCCCCGTCCCGTCCACGTACCCCGGCTCGGGCGCTCGCTCGCGCGGTGACCCTCACGTCGCGGGCTATTGTCCCCGGCACGCTCGCGATTCATGCCTCGGCCCGGCGGGTTCGGGCCGTCCGGTGCGCGGGATCACCCGCCGACCGGCTGCCCGGGGAAGCGGCGGGTGGGGTGACGCGGGGGTGGGGGCGAGCCGGCGGGGCGACAATCGGCGGATGGACCGGGTGTTGAACCTGCTGGTGGCGCTGCCGCCCGCCCTGGTGCTGGCCCTGGTCTTCCTGCTGCCGGCGCTGGAGGCGTCGACCTTCCTCGGCCTGCTCGTGCCCGGGGAGGTGGCCGTGCTGGTCGGCGGCGTGCTCGCGCACGAGGGGCGGCTGCCGCTCTGGGCGGTGGTGGTCGCCGCGCTGGTCGGGGCGGCCCTCGGCGACCA
>NZ_JAEVHJ010000023.1:0-40502 GCF_016802855.1 Micromonospora sp. ATA51
GCACGATTCGCTCGGTCGTCGGCACCAGCCCGAGCAGCGTGTTGAGCAGGGTGGTCTTGCCCGAACCGGTGCCCCCGGTGACCAGGTACGCCAGCCGGGGTCAGCGTCCGTTGCGCCGGACCGTGCCGATCACCGAGACGGCCAGCAGCAGCGCGAACCCGGCGCCGGCCGACTCGCCGACCGAGTCCACGAAGCCCTGGCGCTGCACGAGCAGCCCGAAGAGGAACCAGCCGACCAGGCCGACGGCGGCCGCCGCGTAGCCGACCAGGGCGGCCGTGGAGACCTCGGGGGCCGGTGCCCGGTCGTCGTCGGGGATCGCCTCGTGGTCGACCGTCATCTCCCACCCCCGTCCGGTCCGGACCTGACCTCCAGCGTGTCACCCGGCGGACGGCGGTGACAGGGGATAAAACCCCGATCCGGTCGGCCCGGTCACGCCTCGGGTCGACCTCAGGTGCCGGGGCGGCGGCCGAGGACGACCACCCGGGTGCCGATGGAGCCCAGTTCCCAGAGCCGGACCGCGTCGGCGTGCAGCAGGTTCACGCAGCCGTGCGAGCCGATCGCCCCGTTGTGCAGGTAGGTCGTGGTCTCGTGGAAGCCGATCCCGCCGTTGAACTGCTGCCAGTACGGCAGCCACACCTCGTACGGGTTGGACCACTCGCGCAGGTTCCGCCCGCCGACGTGGTACGTGCCGGCCGGGGTCGCGTACCCGGCCATGCCGGTGCGGGTGACGGTGGGGCCGAGCACCACCTTGCCGCCGCGCATCGCCCAGACCGTCTGCCGGGTCAGGTCGACGCAGAAGGTCAGCCCGGAGCCGGCCCGGCAGCGGCGTACGTCGGTGGTGGCGAGCCGCCGCGCCACGTCGTACGTGGTGGGGCCGGCGCGGCCCTCGGCCGGGCTGATCCCGTACCGGCGCTGGAACCGCTTGATCGCGGCGCAGTCGCCGGCGGACTGCTTCCCGTCCACGGTCAGCTTCCCGAATCCGCCCAGCCGGGCCAGGTACGTCTCCACGTCCCGCTGCCGGTCCCCCTGCGGGCAGCCGGTGAAGCCCGAGCTGCTCGGCTTCGGCGTGGCGCTCGGCTTCGCCGTCCGGCTCGGCTTCGGCGTGGTCGTCCGGCTCGGCTGCGGAGTCGGACGACCGGTGGTCGGGTCCGGCGCGGGCGTCGCGCTCGCCCCCGATGCCCGTTCCGTCAGGCCGACGGGGGCCGGCGCGGCAGCGCCGGATCCGTCGCCCCGCGGATCGAGCGCGCACGCACCGACGCCGACCAGCAGGACCGCTCCCAGGGCGACGACTCGAGCGGCAATCCGGACACGCAGCATCGGCCCTCCCCTTGGACAGTTGTCCCGCTTGCTAGACGTGTGGGAGGACCGTCACGTTGCCTGTCGCGCGTGACTTTTTCCGGTCACCTTCCCGCGTGCAACACTGGATGGTCCGCCTTCGGCAGGTCAGCCGGCCGACGGGCGGGAAAATCCGGCAAGGGAGAGGACGCTGGCGTGAGCGGTGGACCACTGATCGTGCAGTCGGACAAGACTCTGTTGCTGGAGATCGACCACCCGGACGCGCAGGCCTGCCGGATGGCGATCGCGCCGTTCGCGGAGCTGGAGCGCTCCCCCGAGCACGTGCACACCTACCGGCTGACGCCGCTGGGGCTGTGGAACGCCCGGGCGGCGGGCCACGACGCCGAGGGCGTGGTGGACACGCTGATCAAGTACTCCCGCTACCCGGTGCCGCACGGGCTGCTGGTGGACGTGGCCGAGACGATGGACCGGTACGGCCGGCTCCAGCTCGCCAACGACCCGGCGCACGGCCTGGTGCTGCGCGCCCTGGACCGGCTGGTGCTGGTCGAGGTCGCCAAGAGCAAGAAGCTCGCCGGCATGCTCGGCGACAGGATCGACGACGACACGATCCAGGTGCACCCGTCGGAGCGGGGCCGGCTGAAGCAGGCGCTGCTCAAGCTGGGCTGGCCGGCGGAGGACCTGGCCGGGTACGTCGACGGCGAGGCGCACCCGATCGAGCTGGCCGAGGCCGGCAAGGACGGGCGCAAGCCGTGGACGCTGCGGTCGTACCAGCTGGAGGCCGTGGAGGCGTTCTGGGCCGGCGGGTCGGGCGTGGTGGTGCTGCCCTGCGGCGCGGGCAAGACGCTGGTTGGGGCGGCGGCGATGGCCGAGGCGAAGGCGACCACGCTGATCCTGGTGACCAACACGGTCGCCGGCCGGCAGTGGAAGCGGGAGCTGGTCGCCCGCACCTCGCTCACCGAGGACGAGATCGGCGAGTACTCGGGCGAGCGCAAGGAGATCCGCCCGGTCACCATCGCCACGTACCAGGTGCTCACCTCGCGGCGCGGCGGCGCGTTCACCCACCTGGACCTGTTCGGCGCCCGCGACTGGGGTCTGGTCATCTACGACGAGGTGCACCTGCTGCCCGCGCCGATCTTCCGGTTCACCGCGGACCTCCAGGCCCGCCGTCGGCTGGGGCTGACGGCGACGCTGGTCCGCGAGGACGGCCGGGAGGGCGACGTGTTCAGCCTGATCGGCCCGAAGCGGTACGACGCGCCGTGGAAGGACATCGAGTCGCAGGGCTGGATCGCCCCGGCCGAGTGCACCGAGGTACGGGTGACCCTGACCGACGCGGAGCGGATGACGTACGCGACGGCGGAGGCCGAGGAGCGGTACCGGATGGCGGCGACCGCCCGCACCAAGCTGCCGGTGGTTCGCGCGCTGGTGGACCGGCACAAGGGCGACCAGACGCTGGTGATCGGCGCGTACATCGACCAGCTGCACCAGCTCGGGGAATACCTGGACGCCCCGATCATCCAGGGTTCCACCACCAACAAGGAGCGGGAACGGCTGTTCGACGCGTTCCGCTCCGGTGAGCTGCGCACGCTGGTCATCTCCAAGGTCGGCAACTTCTCCATCGACCTGCCCGAGGCGGCGGTGGCGATCCAGGTGTCGGGCACCTTCGGCTCCCGGCAGGAGGAGGCGCAGCGGCTCGGCCGGGTGCTCCGGCCGAAGGCCGACGGCCGGCAGGCGCACTTCTACACCGTGGTCTCCCGGGACACCATCGACACCGAGTACGCCGCCCACCGGCAGCGCTTCCTCGCCGAGCAGGGGTACGCGTACACGATCGTGGACGCCGACGACGTCCTTGGCCCGAAGCTGCCGACTGTCGACTGACTGTACCCGTCAGGCGATGCGGAGCCTCCCGAGGAGGCTCACGGCGTCGCCTGCTTCTTCATGTCGGCGATGACCTCGCGAAGCAGTTTTTCAAGCCCCTGCAAAGCTTCGATCCGGGAAGGCGCGAGCCAGGAGAGGGACGGGAACTCGGCGCAGGTGGCGACGAATTCGTGATCCTCGGCCGACCAGGTGACCCGGTAGGTGTAGCGCGTGGTGTCGGGACGGGCGTCGGACTGCATCACACGGCCTCTCAGCGGCTCGTCCCGAAGGCGCCTTGAACATAGTCTGGGCCTTCACTGTCGTCTAGGATGCTCTACTTAATCCATCTAGTAGACTAGACTCGCGGCGTGAAGCGGGTTGACCTGATCAACAAGATCAGCAAGGCGGCTGCCGATGCTGGCGTGACCTTCGAGAAGGTCCGAGAGGGTGGCAGCCACACGATCTACCGATACGGCCCGCAGAACGTCGTCATACCACGACACAAGGAGATCAACGAACTCACCGCGCGGGGTATCCTGCGCAGCCTGGGCTTGAGGTGAAGGGGGCGCTCGTCGATGAAGTACACGGTCAGATGCGCACGCTCGGGTGCCTGGTGGGCGATCACCGTGCCGGAGATCAAGGGCGTGTTCTCTCAGGCTCGTCGTCTCGACCAGGTCGAAGGAATGGCACGTGAAGCCATCGCCCTCATGCTCGACGTCGACCCGCACAGCTTCGATGTCGACGTGCAGCCCGACCTGCCGGAAGAGGTGACCCGCGCCCGCAAGGCCCGGAGCGCCCTGCGCAAGGCCGAGGAGTCCGCCGACGAGGCGACGGTCACTGCCGCACGCGCACTACTCGCGAAGGGCTACACGGTCCGCGACGCGGGCGTGCTTCTTGGTATCTCCCCGCAGCGCGTGTCGCAGCTGGCACCGAAGAGGGGTGCGGCCGGCGATGCCGGCAAGACCAGCAAGGGCGGGAGAGCCGCGCTCAAGCAGGACCGGGAAATCGCCGCTGCTTGATCCGGTCTCCCGGCACCACGACCCTGTTTGACGCCTTCCTCGGCCCGAAGCTCCCGAGCGTGGACTGACGCGCGGCCCGGCGCAGGTGTCTGTCTCACACGCTTTTGAGCTGATGTCGTAAACGAATCAGCCGGCCGCGTGTCCGCTGCCGACTCAGCGGCTCAGGACGGTCTCCCGCTTCATGTGCGACAGCTTCTCGGGATTACGCACCGCGTAGAGTCCGGCGATGAGGCCGTCGTCGATGCGCACGGCCAGGACGGTGTCGAGCTCTCCGTCGAGCCGGAGGATCAGCGCCGGGTAGCCATTGACCTGCGCCGGCCGCAGCGACGAGATGTCGGCGACCCGGCCCCAGCCGCCGGCCAGCAGGCGTGCGACCTTGTCGGCTCCCACGATGGGCCGCAGGATGGCCTGCTTGACTCCACCACCGTCGCCGAGAAGGACGACGTCCGGTGCGAGGATGTCGAGCAGGCTCTGCAGATCGCCGGTTTCGACCGCCGACTGGAACGCATCGAGCGCGTACCGCGTCTCGGCCGCCGAGACGACCCGGCGCGGCCGGCGCGCCGCGACGTGCGCCCGTGCCCGGTGTGCGATCTGACGGACCGCGGCCGGGCTCTTGTCGACGGCTTCGGCGATCTCGTCGTACCCGACGTCGAACACCTCGCGCAGCACGAACACCGCCCGTTCGGTCGGCGCGAGCGTCTCCAGCACCAGCAGCATCGCCATCGAGACGCTGTCGGCCAACGCGACGTCCTCGGCCACGTCGGGCGCGGTGAGCAGCGGCTCGGGCAGCCAGGAGCCGACGTAGGACTCTCTGCGGCGGCCGAGCGTACGCAGCCGGGCGAGTGCCTGGCGGGTGGTGATCCGGACAAGGTAGGCGCGGTGGTCCCGCACCGTGCCGAGATCGACGCCCGACCACCGCAACCACGTCTCCTGAAGGATGTCCTCCGCATCGGCGGCCGAGCCGAGCATCTCGTACGCGACGGTGAACAGCAGGTTGCGGTGGGCGAGGAACGCCTCGGTGGCGGGATCCGGGCGGTCGTCACGGCCGATGCCCCGGCCTCGATCGTCGGCTGCGGTCCGCGGCGTGCCCACCATGGGTGACTCCCGTTCGCTCTCGACTGTGTCGTCCATCAGATGCCGGACCCCGCCGTCGTGTGACACCTCCGGCTGTGGCGGCCGTCACCTGGCCGCGCCGTCACAGGGCTCCGATCGCCGGCATCTCATGTTCGTCCAACCGAACACCACGAGTGAAGGACGGAACCATGGACGCCCGATTCAACATGTTCGACAACGAGATCGCCATGAAGTTCTTCAAGCGGTTCGCCAACGCCGGCATGGTCATCCAGCAGTCGCCGCTGCCGAAGTCCACGCAGGAGCTGGTATCGCTGCGGGCCAGCCAGATCAACGGCTGCGGTTGGTGCATCGACATGCACACCAAGGAGGCCGCAGCCGCCGGCGAGACGGCGGTCCGGCTCCACCTGGTCGCCGCCTGGCGCGAGTCCACCGTCTTCACCGAGGCTGAGCGGGCCGCGCTGGCGCTCGCCGAAGAGGGCACCCGGCTCGCCGACGCCCACCAGGGCGTGTCCGACGACACCTGGGCCCAGGTACGCAAGCACTACGACGACGACCAGATCGCCGCGCTGGTCTCCCTGGTCGCCCTGATCAACGCAGCCAACCGGCTCGCCGTGATCGTCCACCAGCAGGGCGGTTCCTACCAGCCCGGCATGTTCGCCGCCGCGTTCGACTAACGCGCAGACGAACCCAGCCCGGCCCAGGATCATCCGATCCTGGGCCGGGCGCTCACCTTGGTGACCTTCAACCAACCCCTCTTCACCGCGAACCTCCAGGCCCGCCGCCGGCTGGGCCTGACCGCGACTTTGATACGGGAGGGCGACGTGTTCAGCCTGATCGGCCCCAAGCGGTACGACGCACCGTGGAAGGACATCGAGTCGCAGGGCTGGATCGCCCCGGCCGAGTGCACCGAGGTACGGGTCACCTTGACCGACGCCGAGCGGATGACGTACGCGACGGCGGAGGCCGAGGAGCGGGATCGGATGGCGGCCACCGCCCGCACCAAGCTGCCGGTGGTAAAGGCCCTGGTGGACCGGCACCCGAACGACCAGGTGCTGGTCATCGGCGGCTACATCGACCAACTGCACCAGCTCGGGGAATACCTGGACGCCCCGACCATCCAGGGTTCCACCACCAACAAGGAGCGGGAACGGCTCTTCGACGCGTTCCGCTCCGTACGCTGGTCATCTCCAAGGTCGGCAACTTCTCCATCGACCTGCCCGAGGCGGCGGTGGCGATCCAGGTGTCGGGCACCTTCGGCTCCCGGCAGGAGGAGGCGCAGCGGCTCGGCCGGGTGCTCCGGCCGAAGGCCGACGGCCGGCAGGCGCACTTCTACACCGTGGTCTCCCGGGACACCATCGACACCGAGTACGCCGCCCACCGGCAGCGCTTCCTCGCCGAGCAGGGGTACGCGTACACGATCGTGGACGCCGACGACGTCCTCGGCCCGAAGCTCCCCACGGTCGACTGACCCCGCGCTGAACGACTCCGCCTGCGGGATGTTGCGGTGTCCGGGGTTGCCTCGACACCCCAATATCCCCGGAAACGGAGTCGATCACTGTATGAGCCTCGGGGAGACCGCGCCGGGACCGACTGTCCTTCGTGCTCGCTATGGACCTGATGTCGTAAACGACTCAGCCGTCAGCGCCTTCCTCGACTCGACAACGAACACTCCGAGTCCAAGCGGCTGAGGCCAACCGATCCGGGCGAGGTGAAGATCGCCTTGGAGCGCCCCGGCCAGCTACTGGAGGGGTGCGGTCCGCGGCGACGGTGCCACAGTCAAGATCCCGGAGCGCCGGGCGGCTCGCCGCGACAAACTGCCGCTCACAGTCGACATGCTCCCGGTGCCTGGACCCGCCCCGCAGTGCAGGTGGAGATCCGGCGGGACGCCGCCGTCAACTGTTTTGCTTCAGCATGGCTGTCGACAGCGTTCCCGCCAGCGCTCCGGCCGGATCTGACCCCCGCTGCGGGGAGCCTGGTCGATGTTGTCGGGCATTTTCAGCGGGTGTCGTTCCCTGTGGTCCCGCCCTCGGTGTCATGCCGGCTGTGACCATTGGAGTCGGTCGCGCACCACAGCGTTCGCTGATTTTCTGCTGGCGCGGTGCCTTCTTGACCCCTCAGACGCGACGAGAGGGGCCCCACCAGCCGGTGGGCCCCTCGTCATCTTGTCCACCACGCGTCAACTACGACATGAGTCGCTAGCTTCCGGTCCTTCCCCGCATGGGGGGGCGGTCTTACTTTCGGTATATGACGGTGCGTCGGCGGGCGCTGCCGATGTGGCTGACCGCCGTGTTGATGTTTGCAGTTGCCGGTTGCGGGACCGGCACGTCACCCAAACCCGAGCAGGTTGAGGAGCGTCTCAGCGAGATCGCCACCGAGGCCGAACGGCCGGTCTACTACCTCGGCCCGCGGTTCCGTGATTAGCCGCTGACCGAGGTGGGCGCGGACGACACCGGCCGGGTCGACGCGATCTACGGGACATGTCTCGCGGCCGTTGACGGGTGTTCGCCCCCGGTCGACGTCATCAATCAGCCGCTCGACTTCTCAGCGTGGAGTATGGCCGTCGGTTGCAGGCGCCTGCCGCCGGTCCGCGGCGTCCCAGCCGTGCATTTCGGCGGTGCGCTCGTCCTGCTCACCGGTGACTCGCTGGTCACCGTCGCCGTGACCGGTGATGACACGGCGACCGCCGTCGCCGCGGCGGAGCAGCTGCGCAAGGTAGGTGCGGAGCTTTCCCGTGCGGCGCTTCCGCCGCCGGACACCGTGGCCCTGCATGTCATCGAAGCTGCCTGCGGGAAGAACCCGGACGACACCGGTCGCATGGAACCCGAAGAGGGATCGGAACCGGTCGGGGATATGCAGGTGCCTGACTTCACCGTGGCCCGGCTCGGCGGCGGTGACCTCCGTTGGGCGGCGTACCTCGGCAAGCCCGTGGTGGTCGTGGTCGGTGACGTGCCGCACGTGCTCACAGGGATTCAGCGCGTCCTTGCGCTGACCACCAGTCCCCGGCCGGCCGTCATTGGCCTGGTATGGAAGCCGTTCGGGTCCAAAGACGCCCCGGCACCAATCGCGGAGATCGAGCAGGAGGCCGGCCAAGTTACCGTTCCAGTTGGTTATGCCGCGATCCCTCGGCCCGCAGTCTGGTTCTTCGACATGGCAGAGGTCGATGCGGCGCAGTCAGGCGTGATCGCGTTGGTCAACGCCGACGGCGCCGTCATCCGCCATGTCCGAACGGACGCACCCGACGACGCCATATCCGCCGCACTAGACAGGCTCGCACGCTGACCGGCATGCCTGCCCATCGCGCGAAGGTTGCAAGCCTGCCTTGCTGGAGGCCCTGCGACACACGGTTTAGGAAGGGATTAGCACTGACCGCGCAGGCGCGCCTCCTGCCAGCATGTACGGACACTGGCGGGCCGGCGATATCCTTGATCATTCCGCGCATGTTCCGGATCTTGCGGACTGGACCGCTTCTCGTCTCGCCTCGGTCCCGTATGCGAGGCTTCGGCGGTGACGAAGTTCAGCATCCGTACAGCCACCTCGGCTGACAGCGGTTTCCTGGTCGACATGCTCATGGAGGCCATGAACTGGCTGCCTGAGCGCAACTGGTCACGCAAGGAGATCCTGACGAACCCCGAGCTGGCCCACTATGTCACCGGTTGGATGCAGCCGGGGGATTTCGGGGTAATCGCGGTGGACTTGGCTGATCGGCCAGTCGGCGCGGCCTGGTGCCGATACCTGACCGCCGCCGATCCAGGCTACGGGTACGTGAGTGACGACGTGCCGGAGCTGACCATCGGCGTGGTGGAATCCTGGCGCAACCGCGGTGTGGGCCGGGCGCTCTTGCGCGCCGTTCTGTACGTCGCACACGATTGGGGCCTGCAGGCGGTGTCGTTGAGCGTGGAGCGGGCGAACTTCGCCGCAAGGCTGTACGCCAGTGAAGGCTTCCACACAGTCGAGTCGTTCGACGACGCAGACACGATGGTTGCTGAGCTCGCCGGCCGCCGTCTCCCCGGCGGAGTTCGATCCTTCGTTCAGAGCGAGCCACTGACCGTCGATGAGCTGCACCAGCAGAAGGACTGACCCGTCCGAACGGGTCCGCCGAGTCCGTGGACGTCCGGTGTTGGCTGCACCCGTCGCCACCCGGATGCTCACCTAGTCCGGAGCCAGACGTTGAAGCGGAACTTAGTGCCGCGCTCGGCCCACCAGCAAAGACCTTGCTCGATAGCTGGTCACAGGGCGTCTGAGGTTGCCATGGTTGCTCGCTGGTCGACAAGGTTTGACGGTGTCTTGTGCCCCTGATCGAGCCGGGTGCCGCGTGCCCCACGCGGCCGGGACGTCTCTGGACGTTGTGGACCAGAACGGGCGAGTCATCTACATTCGGCCGGTGGATGTCGGCGCGATCGTCGAGTTTGGTCTGTTGGTCTTCGCAGGCCATACCTGCCTCTTCCTCCTTGCCGTTCTCACAGCCTGGTGGAAGCAGAAGCACTGAGCAACGATGCCGCTGGGCACCCGAGCCGCCCCTGACCTCTCGTTTGTAAGCTGTGTGCGGGACGTCCGTCCCCGTCTGGGAGCGGCCGTCAGCTCGGAGCAGCGTCCATCCCTGGTCTCGCTGGTGCGTCGGCGTCCGGGGCGGTTGCTGTCAGCGTTGCTGTCGACAGCGCCGCCGCTTGCACGTCCAGCTAAGCCCGACCCTCGCCGGGGGAGCCTGGTGGTGGTAGCCAAGCGATGTCACCACGTGTCGTTCCGTGCGCTCAGGCTCGGCAGCTTTGCCGTGCCGGCGTCCGCTCCCCTACGCCGCGCGGTCCGGGCCGCGCGGCCCGGCCGGCTGCCGGCCCACCACCACCACCGGCCAACGGCCTATCGTTCTGCGGCGGCCCTCCAGGCTCCCCGCTGTCCGCGCCAGCCGCCGGGCGTCAGGCGTGGCGGCCGCAGAGCGACAGCGGCAGCGGCCGGCGCGCGCCCAGGCGGCGGCGCGTGCGGCCCGTCCAGGGCCGCCTTGATAGACGCACCGAAAGTTTGGACCGCTTCGCCCGGCATCGCCGGCAACCGGTCGCGTCCTGTCACGGACATGCTTGGCGCTGGCTCCCGCAGACGAGTGGCAAGATCCCACGGCCAGCGGCATGAGTGAGCCTTACGCGAGGAAGATCAGCAGCGCTCCCGAACGCCCCGTTGTTCCCGTTCAGACCTCGGGAGCGCGGCCGAGCGAGGTTTTGATCTTTCAGTGACAGGGTTAGGACGGCTGTTTGCCGACCGGGCCGCGGATCAACTCACCGGCTCGCCGGTGCGGGTCAGGGGCGGGTGGTCTCAGCAACGAAGACACCGCGACCCGGGCGGCCAACCAGCACACCCTGCTCCCGTAGCGTCGCCACGGCGCGGTGAATCGTCGAGAGCGACAGGTCGTAGTGATCAGCTAGTTCTTAAGTGGACGGTATCTGCGACCCGGGCTGGAACTCGCCCGCCTCGATCCGCTTCAGCAGATCCTTGATCAACTCGTCCATGGTTGGCGGAATCGGCACGTGGAGGCCCCTTGCAGTCGGTTGGCCCTTCCAGTATCGAGCACCAGCTGAAAGAGCGGCAACAACTGAGAGGGAAGCAGCAGGAAGCGCACTGGCGAGATTCGACAGGTAAGAGAGCGTTGACAGAGGTGAGAGGTATCGGTAGCGTCGCTCTCGGTGATGCGGTGCTGCTGCGGTCGGTTGGCGCCACTCGTACCGGTCTCGCATCGCCGCCGAGACCTCACCCTCCGCGCTCCCCGGCGCGGCCCTGCTGTCGTACTGCCGATCGAGGCTGCGGTGGCAGGGCGGGGCGGTCTTCGCCGACCGCAACCGGCGGAGGCCCCCCCCCTCCACTTCGACGCGACCCGACGAAGGGCGGTCACCGTGCGCAACCTGATCCGTCGGCTGGCGGGCCGACGCGAGGAACGACGTCCGATGGAAGACGCCGGCCCAGCCCGGGGTCGGCTTCCCCTCCGGCCCTGGCAGATCCGCGACCGGTGCTTCAACGTCCGCCGGCACGGCCTCGACCCCGTCGAGATCCGCGCCTTCCTGCACCAGGTGGCCGACGAACTCACGGTCGCGCAGACCGCCCTGGTCGCGGTGCAGGAGGAGAATGTACGGATCAAGAACGCCCTGCGCGCGTGGCAGAGCGCCCAGTCGGCGAACCACCGCTACCGATGACCGACCGCTGGGTGATCCACCTGCCGATCACCGCGCCCGACCTGCACCGCGCCCGGATCTTTGCCCGGACCGCCGCTCGGGTGCTGGCCCGGCTCAGCGCACGGGTCGAGCCGGGCGGCGTGACCGTCTCGGCCGAGGACCAGCAGAACGTACGACACTGGGTCTTCTGCGACCGGCTGCTGCCCGGCGGCTCGCGGTGTGCGCTGCCGGTGGACCACACCTCGCCCTGCTCGCGGTGCGCGCCGTGGCTCAACCGCCGGTGAAGACGACCGGGCGCAGGTGTGCCGACCAACACGGCGTGGTGAACCCGGACCCGGTCATTTCCGTCACCTGGGGTGAGTCGGCGAGGCGGCGTGGGCGGACGGTGATGACTGGCCGCTGTCTCGCCGGGTATGCGGGCCGCGACAGGAGAAGGATCAGGCCGGTAGACCCCCGCGCCGCTGCCACGCCGACCAAGTGTTCGGCGCGGAATCGCCATGGCCGATCTGACGTACGCGAGAAGAGAGGCATGCGATGAAGGACCGAATCCTCAAAGGGCTGAGGAAGAAGGCAAACACGATCATGGTGCGCCGCCGGCGCGGGGATGCCGTGATCACCAAGCCGAGCCGCTCCAGAAGGCCCGGCAGGCTTTTCCAATGAGAGCGCCACCCGCCGGCAGCTGATGACGGACCGGCCGGCGCCCGAGGGCCGGCTCCGGTGTCAGTACGTGTTCTCGGCGTTATCGTCGTCGGATGCCCGAGCTGGTCGCACCCACCGTCCGCCTGCATCCAGCCTGGCTCGAGGCGCACGCGGAGTGGGGTCCCGGGCCGCACGAGGACGGTTTCGGGCTGGGCCCGTCCGACGAGGTGGACTCACCGGCCGGATTCGCGGCCTGGGTGGCTGGGCTGACAGACCAGTCGGACCCGGCGAAGCCGATCGACGCCGGCAAACCCGGTTGCACGTATCGATGGATCGTCGAGCACGACCGCGTGCTCGGTGGGATCGCGCTGCGGCACGGTAGCAGCGACTACGTCCGGTGGGCCGGCCACATCGGGTACGGCATCCGGCCGTCCGCCCGCGGGCGCGGGCTGGCCACCTGGGCTCTGGGTCGGATGCTCGACGAGGCGCGGGGGCTCGGCCTGGATCGGGTGCTGGTCGTCTGCGCGGTCGACAATGTCGCCTCGGTGAAGACGATCGAGCGGTGCGGCGGCGTCTTCGAGGGCATCCGGGACACGACATTCGGCCCCGCCCGGCGTTACTGGATCGAGCTCCAGCGCTGAGGTCGGGTGCGCCGCTCGGCGGCGGTCACGGGCGGCGGCGCAGGTAGCGGGCGCGGCGGCCGGCGTCGCCGAACCCGAGTCGCCGGTACAGCCGGGTTGTCGTCGTTGACGCAGAGCCACCGCTCGCCGGCGCCCTCGGCGGCCGGCGCCCGCAGCGCGCCTACCACCAGGTACGCCCCGAGCCGGCGGTGCCGCCAGCCGGGGACGACCCCACCTTTTCTCAGCCGGAGCAGACGCGCCAGCGTGCAGGATCACCGCCTCGGGGTCGCCATACCGATCCACCGCTATGGCGACCTGTCCCTCGGCGCACTCGGCGGGGCTACTCCCCGGAGCCTCGACGGTGAGAGCACCACCACATCCGAGCTGCCCCCTTGTTTGGTACCGTTCGGTAGCAAACCGATCGGTACCAAACGGAGGAGCGAGGATGCCGCTGACAGCGGAACTCACCCAGCAGCTCATCACCGCCGCACGGGAAGAAGCTGCACGCCGCAAGTTGCCACCTGTCAACATCAGCGTGGTGGATCATGCGGCACACCTGGCCGGGTTCCTCAGGATGGATGGCGCGATCCTCGGAACCATCGATGTCGCGCACCGGAAAGCGCGGACAGCCGCGCTGTTCGAGGCGGACAGCGCGAGCCTCGCGGGCGTCGCGCACCCGTCCGGAGCCAGTTACATGGTGGAACACACGAACGGCGGCCTGATCAACTTCGGCGGCGGAGTCGTGCTGCGTGACGGCCAGGAACGGGTGATCGGCGCGATCGGGATCTCCGGGGCCTCGGTCGAAGAGGATGAGCTCATCGCGCAAGCAGCGGTGGCACTTGCCATGAACGGAGGCAGGTGACCATGCCTCGCGCCCTGCACGCCCTCGCTATCTCCACGTTCGCGATCGGCACGACCGAGTTCGTGATCGTGGGCCTGATCCCGGGGATGGCCGCCGACCTTCACGTAAGCCTCACCACCGCGGGTCTGCTCGTGAGCATGTACGCGCTGGCGATCACGATCGGGGGGCCGCTGGGCACAGCGCTCACCGGTCATTTCGACCGGCGGTGGTTGATCATCGCCCTCATGGGGGTGTTCCTGCTCGGGAACCTCGCGGGGGCGTGGGCACCGAACTTCGAGATGCTGCTGGCTGCTCGTGTCGTGACAGCAGTCGCTCACGGCGTGTTCTTCAGCGTCGGGGCCGCGGTCGCGTCAACACTCGTGCCACGGAACAAGTCGTCACAGGCCGTAGCGGTCATGATGGGTGGTCTCACCATCGCGATGGTCCTCGGTGTTCCGCTCGGGTCTTGGCTCGGAGAACAGCTGAGCTGGCGTGCCCCGTTCCTCGTTGTCGCCGGCCTCGCCCTCGTGGCACTCGTATCCCTGCTCGCGTTCCTTCCGGCGTCGATCGCGCACACGCCGCCGGAAAGCCTCATCGCGCAGGCGCGGCTGCTCGGCAACCCGCGGCTCGTGACGATGTACTTGGTGACAGCGATCGGGTGGGGAGCGACCTTTGTGACGTTCACCTACATCTCACCGCTCCTGACCGAGGTCACGGGAATCAGTGCGAGCGCGGTGAACGTGGCTCTCGTCGTCTTCGGTGTCGCGACCGTGGCAGGCAATATCACTGGCGGCCGGCTGGCTGACCGGCTCGGGACCAAGCCGACGCTGACGTTCGTCCTGATCGGAACGTCGATCGTGCTGGCCGCACTGCCGTTCACCGCGCATTCCGCAGTCGCCATGTTCATCAACATCGCGGTGTGGGGTTTCTTCGCATTCGCCATCAATCCGGTGATGCAAGCGGGCGTGGTGCAGATCGCCGAGGACGAGTTCCCCGATGCGGTCGGCACCGCCTCCGGGTTCAACATCGCCGCATTCAACCTGGGTATCTCCGGCGGATCGCTCCTCGGAGGCCTCATCGTCCAGTCGTCAGGCGTGATCTCGACGCCATGGGGTGGCGTTGTCATGGCCGTTGTCGCGCTGGGCATCGCAACGGTCGTCCTCAAACGGCGCAGTCACGTGAAGACAAGCCTCATCGGGGTCTGATCGACCAGCGATGGGTGACGGGCGGAAGGCCATCCGGCTTTCCGCCCGTCACCGTGTGCGCATCACGCGTCAATCGGTGGCTGACGACGAAGCGTCGTTCCCCCACAATGTCAGCACGCTGCGGGCAACTCCACGAAGCCACGTCGTTGAGTGCCCGTTGACCGCCTGGACTGCCATGCCCTGGATCACGGTCACGACCAGTGCCACGGTCTCGGCGACGCCGAGGCCCGGAGGCAGCGGGCCGTTCGCGCTGGCCTCGGAAAGGCGACGTTCCAGCACTGCGGCGATCGCCTCTCGGTTGGCCGCCAGTTGCTTTTGCACGATCTCGTTGTCCGGACCGCAGGTCAGCGCCCCGGCTGTCTCCAAACACCCGGGAGGGGTCGAGTCGTCTCCGTGCAGTTCCGCCAGGCCGAAGAGAAGCTTCTCCACGATGCGGCGTGGAGTCGGCTCCGCCAGCGCCCGCTCCCGGAACGCCAGGAATTCCTCGTGGTACAACTCCACCGCTCGGCGAAAGAGCCCCTCTTTGTTGCCGAAGGTCCGATACAGGCTCGTCTTCCCCAGCCCGGTCGCCTCCATGAGGACGCTCATCGACGCGCCCTCATAGCCATACCGCCAGAAGGCGAACATCGCAGCGCGAAGTGCCGTCCGCTCATCAAACGTCCGAGGCCGAGCCATACATCCTCCCGCACGATCCAGTCGAGCGCACATCCCGACAGGCGCCGACGTCCCCCTTCGGCGGCCCTGCGACTTCGCCAGCCGGCACGTGAGTAGCGACCATCGACGCTCATTTGTTACCGAATGGTACCATATTCGGTACGTGAACCTGGCCTCGACAAGATCCGGCCGGGTCACCGTCGGCGGCGGTCACGAGCGGCGGTGCAGGTAGCGGGCGCGGCGGCCGGCGTCGCGGAACCCGAGCCGCCGGTACAGCGCGGCGGCCCGGTTGTTGTCGTTCACGCAGAGCCACGCCTCCCGGGTGCCTTCTCCGGCCAGCGACCGCAACGCGGTCGCCACCAGGTACGCCCCGACCCCTCGGTGCCGCCAGCCGGGCACGACGCCCACCTGGTCGACCCAGTTGTCGATGACGTTGAGGAAGCCGACCGCCGTACCGTCGGGACCGCGAGCGATCATCGATAGGTCCGGCCGGTACTCGTCGTCCTCCCGCAGCTCAGCCAACCAGTCCTCGGCGCAGGGCGCGGCGAAGCCGGGTCGGTCGGCGAAGGACGCGTGGTAGGTCTCGAACAGCTCGGGGCCGCTCTCCCAGGTCACCGGCTCGGTACGCACCCCGTCAGGGCGCGCGACATCCGGGAGGGCGGTGAGGTCGTGCCGCAGCACCCACTCGGCGAAGGTCCGCTCGAGCCCACGCGCCGTGAAGAGGGCCTCCGCGCCCGGACTCAAGGACTCGGTGGTCACGAGCAGGTCGGCGTCGCCGGCCTGCTCGTCCGCCCAGCTCAACAGCCGGCTGCCGAGGCCCCGCTCCCGCCAGGCCGGATGCACCAGGGCGGTGCTGGTGGCGGGCTGCCCGGCGGTGCCGACCCCCACGGCCGCGACCAGGCTGCCCTCGTGCCAGACGCCGAGGGTACGGTCCTGGAGCAGCCGCGCCCGCAGCAATGGAGGGCGGGCGAACAACGACAGCCCACCGTCGGCGGCCAGGCACGCCTCAGCCAGTTCAGTCAACTCCGCGAGGTGCCCCTCGCCGAACTCTTTCCACGTGAGAGCGTCGCCGCCCGGTTCCGTCCGGTCCACCATGATCCTCTGCCCCTGTCGCCTGCCGCCGATCGCACGACGTCCGGCCGTGGCGGCTGGTGCCGGGCCGGCGCGTACGGCGTCCGGTGGGCAGTAGGCATCGCGGCCTGAACCACTGTCAACGGGTTCCAGTCCGCCATGCCCGAAATCGGGTTCAGTCGGGCCGCGCTAGCAGGTCCAACAGGCCGTCGTGGAGGCGACCGGCCCGGCGGTGGTGCTCAGAGCACCCGGGTCACCTGCTCGACGTCGATCCGATCGGCCAGCCGTTCCCGGTCCAGGTTGGCGCAGATCACCACGGAGGCGCCGGCGGAGAGCGGGGCGAGCAGCCACTTCAACGGCTGCTCGTGCTCGGCCGCGTCGACCAGGAGCCGGTCGCCGGCCCGAAGGTCGAGCTGCTCCGCGATCCCCGTCGCCACCGCGGCCCACTCGCCGTAGCTGGTGCCGTCCGGGCTGGCCGGGTCGGACGGGTGGACGGCGGTGTAGTCGGGCGGGGTGTCGGTCTGCCGGAGAACCTCCGTGGACCAGTCGAGCCAGCCCAGGGGCACGTTGGTCAGCGGTCCGGGCCCGGCGCCGACGAGGTAGCGGTGCCGCCCCTCGGGCACGTCCTCCAGCCAGTCGTCGAGGCGTTCAGGGGTCACGAACACCGCGTCGTACGGCAGGTCGCCGCCCGGTTCGAGAACCGGCAGCCCGGCGGTGGCCCGCGGCCGGAACGACACGGCCATGCCCACCGACCAGGCGCCGAGCAGCACCGCGGCGGTACGCCAGTGCGGCGGCAGCAGCACCGCGACCCGGCTGCCCGGGCCCAGTCCACAGCCGTCCCGCAGCAGGCCCGCGCTGCGCGCCGCCCAGCCGCCGAGCTGGGGCGCGGTCAGCTCCACCCGCTCGCCGGTGGCGTCGTCCCGGTACGTCAGCAGCGGCGGCTCGCCGTCGGTGGGCACGGCACCCGCAACGGCCGTGGGCAGTCCGGCCATCAGACTCTCCTCACTCCGGATCGCCTCACCCTATCGACCGGCTCCGTGGCGCCCGGTCAGGGCAACGGCAGTTCGGGGCCGCCGTCCAGGAGGGGGGCCAGCAGGTCGCCCTGCTTCTCGACGCGCTTGAGCACCTCGCCAGCCGTGTACGGCTTGGTCGACGGCCGCTTGCCCGCCGCGCCCGCCTCGACCTCGTCCCAGGTCAGCGGGGTCGACACCGACGGCACCGACTGGGCGCGCAGCGAGTACGGCGCGACGGTCGTCTTCGCCGCGTTGTTCTGGCTCCAGTCGATGAAGACCTTCCCCGGTCGCAGGTTCTTCGCCATCTTCGACACGATCAGCTTCGGGTGCGCCCGCTCCAACTCCTGCGCGATCCGCCTCGCGTAGTCGGAGACGACATCGGAGGACTGTGTACCGGCGATCGGGCAGCAGAGCTGCATGCCCTTCTTCCCCGACGTCTTCGGGTACGACTCCACCCCGTCCGCCGCCAGCCGGTCCCGCATCAGCAGCGCCACCTGGCAGCACTGCTTCAGCGCCGCGGGCGCGCCCGGATCCAGGTCGACCACCATCATGTCCGGGTGCGCGCCGATCTTCCACTGCGGCGTGTGCAGCTCCAGGGCGGCGAGGTTGGCCAGCCAGACCAGGGTGGGCAGGTCGTCGGCGACCACGTAGTCGATGGTCTCCCGGCCCTTGCTCGACCCGGGGGCGGGCAGGGTCTCGGTGCGTACCCAGGCGGGGGTGGCGGCCGGGGCGTTCTTCTCGAAGAACGAGGCGCCCCCCACGCCGTTGGGGTAGCGGATCCGGGTGAGCGCTCGGTCGGCCAGGTGCGGCAGCAGCACCGGGGCGATCCGGGTGTAGTAGTCGATCACCTCGCCCTTGGTGAAGCCGGCCTCCGGAAAGAGCACCTTGTCCAGGTTGGACAGCTCCAGGGAGCGCCCCTCGACCTCCACCTTCAACCGGTCAGCTGGCATCGTCGACCTCCTCGGGTGGCTTGTCCGGGCGCAGGCGCAGGATCCGGGGGAAGCGCAGCCGTCCGTCCGGCGTGCGCTGGCCGTACTTCACCTCCACCACGATCTGCGGTGTTACCCAGCTGGCGCCCCGGGCATCCTCGCGCGGCACGTCCCCGGCGAACGGCGAAGCCGGCGTGCGCAGCGGCTCCAGCTCGCGCAGCAGCTCCTTCTCCAGGGCCGCGCCGATCCCGCCGCCGACCCGGCCCCGGTAGGTGAGCCGGCCGTCCTTGCGGGGCACCCCGACCAGCAGGCCGCCGATCTTGCGGGCGCCTGGCCGCCAGCCGCCCACCACGAAGTCGCCGGTGACCTCCAGCTTGACCTTCACCCAGTCCGGCGAACGCACCCCGGGCCGGTAGACCGAGTCGACCCGCTTGGCCATCACCCCCTCCAGGCCGTGCTCGCCGGCCGCCTCGTAGGTGGCCGGGCCGTCGCCGAAGGTCGGCGGGACGGCCCACCGCGCGGCCCCCAACCCGAGGGACTCCAGCGCCGCCCGCCGCTCCCGGTAGGAGCGGCCGGTCAGGTCCTCGCCGCGCAGCCGGAGCAGGTCGAAGATCATGTACGTCACCGGCACGGTGGCCGCCAGCCGCGCCGCCTTGGCCGGGTTCCGGACGTGCATCCGCTCGGCCAACGCGGTGAACGACGGCTGCCCGAGCTCGTTGAACAGGACCACCTCGCCGTCCAGCAGCGCGTCGTCGACCTGGTCCCTCAGCGTGATCAATTCCGGGTACGCGGTGGTGATCTCCACGCCGGAGCGGGCGTACAGGTGGTGGTCGCCGTAGGAGAGGTCGGCGAGCGCGCGGACCCCGTCCCACTTGAACTCGTACGCCCAGCCGGCACCGGCCGGGAGCGGCCCGGTCATCGCGAGCATCGGCTTCAGGGGCGCGCCGGGCACCTTCTGACTGTAGTTGCGCAGCGAAGAGCGTGCGTACCGTTCGATCGTTTGCGATCCTGGTCAGAACCGGGGAGAGGAGCGCGGGATGCGGGCGATCTGGAAAGGAGCGGTGTCGTTCGGCCTGGTGTCGATCGGGGTGAAGCTCTACTCGGCCACCGAGGAGAAGGACATCCGCTTCCACCAGGTGCACCGCGACGACGGCGGGCGCATCCGCTACAAGCGCACCTGCTCGGTCTGCGGCGAGGAGGTCACCTACGACGACATCGCCAAGGGGTACGACATCGGCGGCGGCGAGATGGTCATCCTCACCGACGAGGACTTCGCCGAGCTGCCGCTGACCACCTCGCGCGCGATCGACGTGCTGGAGTTCGTCCCCGCCGAGCAGGTCGACCCGATCCTCTACAACAAGGCGTACTTCCTGGAGCCGGAGGGCTCGGCGACCAAGCCGTACGTGCTGCTGCGGAACGCGCTCGCCGACTCGGAGCGGGTGGCGATCGTCAAGGTGGCGCTGCGCCAGCGCGAACAGCTCGCCACCCTGCGCGTACGCGAGGGCGTGCTGCTGCTCAACACGATGCTCTGGCCGGACGAGGTGCGTACTCCGGACTTCGGTTTCCTGGACGAGGACCTGAAGGTCCGGCCGCCGGAGCTGGCGATGGCCAGCTCGCTGATCGACTCGATGGCCGGGGAGTTCCAGCCGGACGCCTTCACCGACGACTACCGGGCGGCGTTGCAGGAGGTCATCGACGCGAAGATCGAGGGCCGCGAGGTGGTCCAGCCGGAGGAGGTGGAGGCCGCACCGGCCGCCGCGGTCGACCTGATGGCCGCCCTGAAGGCCTCGGTCGAGCGGGCCCGCGCCGCGCGCGGCGAGGAGCCCGCCCGTAAGGCCGCCGAGCCGACCCCGATCTCGGCCGCCCGCTCCGCGCAGAAGGCGGCCAAGGCGCCGGCGAAGAAGGCCGCGGAGAAGAAGGCGCCGGCGAAGAAGGCCGGCGCGAAGAAGGCGGAACCGGCCAAGAAGGCGGCGGCGAAGAAGACCGCGGAGAAGAAGGCGGCAAAGGCCCCGGCGAAGAAGGCCGCCGAGAAGAAGGCCGCCCCGCGTAAGACCGCCTGACCTGCGACCACCCCCTGCCGAGCCGGATCGCACGGCAGGGGATGGGACCGGGCGTCAGCCTCGGCCGAGCTTGCCGGTCGGGGTGATCCGGACGATGACCCGCTCCTCGCCGGCCTGGCGGAACGGGTAGGTGTCCTGGCCCAGGTACTTCTTCGCCATCCGGTTGATGTGCTCGTCGGCGCCCTCGGTGACGAACTCGGCCGTGCCCTTCACCCACAGGGTGCGGAAGTCGTCCGCCTTGTCCACGACCGAGAGCGCGACCACCGGGTTGCGCTCGATGTTGACGTACTTCTGCCGGCCCTTGACGGTGTTGAAAAGGATGTACTCGCCGTCGGTGTCCACCCAGACCGGGGTGACGTGCGGGGTGCCGTCGGCCTCGATGGTGGCCACGTGGGCGAGCTGCGGCTCGGCGAGCAGGGCCAGGTCTACTTCGGTGAGGATCGCCATGGTCGTGAACCTACTACCGGAAACCGCCGCCGACCGGTCTCCTGCCCGATTCGGCCCGGGCGAGGGGGCACCGAGGGCGTCCCGACGGGTACCGTGTGCGCTGGTCTCGGCAGCGGCCGCCGGGCCGCACCCACCCACCCAGCAGGGGAGTTCGACGTGAGCGAGCGTGTGCAGAACCGGTCGGCGGGCCAGGGCCCGGGCACCAAGGCGGAGCGGCGGCTGGCCGCCCAGCTGGCGGCGAAGAAGGCGGCCGAGGCGAAGCGCCGCCGGCAGTCGCTGCTCGGCGCGCTCGCCGGTGTCGCCGTCGTCGCGGTGCTGATCGGCGTCTTCGTCGTCGTGAACGGCGGGGACGACGACAAGAAGGACGCCGCCGGCACCCCCTCGGCCGGCGCCACCGCCCCGGCTCCCGAGGCCACCGCGCCCGCCGCACCCCAGCAGCAGCTCCCGGAGGGCGCGGATCCGGCGCTCGCCACCAAGCCGAAGGTCGGCCCGGGCAAGGGCGAGCTGACCAAGCTCACCGTCACCCCGCTGATCAAGGGCAAGGGCCCGGCGGTCAAGGCCGGCCAGACCATCACCACCAACTACGTGGGGGTGTTCTACAAGGACGGCAAGGAGTTCGACGCCTCCTGGAACAACGGGCAGCCGGCCAGCTTCCCGATCGGTGTCGGCCAGGTCATCAAGGGCTGGGACCAGGGCCTGGTCGGGGTCACCGTGGGCAGCCGGGTGCAGCTGGACATCCCGGCCGACCTGGCGTACGGCAACGACAGTGCGGGCGGCCGGCCGGCCGGTCCGCTGCGCTTCGTCGTGGACGTGCTCGCCGCGCAGTAGGTCACACCGGTCTTCCGTCCGGTCACCTACCGGCAGTAGGTTCATGGTCACCGTGGGCGGCACCACCCGCCCACGGTGACCTGTCACCGAGGCGGAGGTGCACGTGGCGGCGCTGGACGACCCCAAGCTGGCCCGGGTGATGTGGACGCACTTCGAGCCGGTCCACGCGGTGACCTACTTCCACCCGCGGGCCCGGGCCGCGTACGAGGCGGTCGGGCTGCGCGGCTACTGGCGGGGATACTTCGCCGGCCGGGCCGCCCCGCTCGGCCCGACGCCCGCCCCGCCGGTGATCGCCGCGTTCTTCAGCTTCGCGCCCCGGATGGTGGCCCGGGCGCTGCCCTCGGTGTGGCGGCTGGCCACCCCGGAGGAGGCGTTGCGGGCCCGGCTCACCGGTGCCGTCCAGGCGCTCGCCGAGTTCACCTACGAGCTGCCGGAGACCCACCTCGTCGAGGCCGCCGAGTTGCTGGAGGCGGCCGCCGGCCAGGTGGAGACCGCCGGCCGGGTGCTGGGCGGCGTCAACGCCGCCCTGCCGGCCGGCGAGTACCCGCTGGCCCGGCTCTGGCAGGCCGCCACCACGTTGCGCGAGCACCGGGGCGACGGGCACGTCGCCGCCCTGGTCACCACCGGGTTGGACCCGGTCGAGGTGCTGGCCTGGCGCTGCCGGGTCGACCAGTCCCGGGAGTTCCACCAGCCGGCCCGGGGGTGGACCGACGAGGAGTGGCTGGCGGCCGAGGAGCGGCTGGTGGCCCGCGGCTGGCTGACCGCCGGGCACGAGCCCACCACGTACGGCAGCGACGCGTTCCGCGCGGTCGAGGAGGCCACCGACCGGGCCGCGGCCGGCCCGTGGCGGGCGCTCGGCGCCGAGCGTACGGAGCGGCTGCGCGAACTGCTCGAACCGATCGCCCGCCGCTGCCGCACCATCATTCCCCGGCAGAGCCCGATCGGCCTGCCCGCGACCCAGCCGGGCTGACCACCCGGCCCGTTCACCAGGGCGGCGGCGGAACGCCATGCCGGAGGCGTAGCGTGCCCGGCATGTGGATCGTGGAACTCGCCTTCACCGACGTCCCGGACCGGCTCGCCGCCCGACCGGCCCACCGGGAGCGGATCACCGCCCTGCACGCCGAGGGCAAGGTACGGATCTCCGGGCCGCTGGCCGACGACTCGGGCGCGGTGCTGGTCTTCGACGTGCCGGACCGGCCCGCGCTGGACGAGCTGCTGGCCGCCGACCCGTACTACACCACGCCCGGCGTCGAGGTCGTCCGGATCCGGGAGTGGGCGCCCTTCCTGACCTGAGCCGGCCGCCGCGGGAGGGCAGGGCAGGATGGGCTCATGGTGGACGCGGTGCTCTTCGACCTGGACGGCGTGATCGTGGACTCCGAGCCGGTCTGGGAGGAGGTCCGGCGGGCGTACGTGGCCGCGCACGGCGGGACCTGGCAGTCCGACACCCAGCGCCGGCTGATGGGGATGAGCACCGACGAGTGGGCCGCCTACCTCAGCGGCGAGCTGGGCGTCGACCGGAGTCCGGAGCAGGTCGCCGCCGAGGTGGTCGCGGAGATGACCCGGCGGTACGCGGAGCGCGTACCGCTGATCGACGACGCCGACGAGGTGGTGCGCCGGATGGCCGCGCGGTGGCCGCTGGGACTGGCCAGTTCCTCCCCCACCCGGCTGATCGCGGCGGCGCTGGCCGCCACCGGCCTGGCCGACGCCTTCGGCGCGACGATGTCGACCGAGGAGACCGCGCGGGGCAAGCCGGCGCCGGACGTCTGGCTCGCCGTGGCCGCGCGGCTCGGCGTCGATCCGACCCGCTGCGTGGCGGTCGAGGACTCCTCGAACGGGGTGCGCTCCGCGGCCGCCGCCGGCATGCGGGTGGTGGCGATCCCGCACGGGTCGTACCCGCTGGATCCGGACGCGGAGGCGCTCGCGGACGTGCTGCTGGCATCGGTCGACGCGCTCACCCCGGACGTCGTGGACCGGCTCGGCTGAGCCGGTGCGGGCGGCGTCCGCGCCGCCGCTCAGATCGCCCGGCTGCGGCTCGACGCAGGCGAACGCGGCCAGCGCCTCCACCATCCAGCGGCGGCGTCGCCGGGCCCGCGCGATCCGGCGCAGCGCGGACCGGGTCTGCCCGTACGGGGACGACGCCCGGCCGCCGACCCGAGTGCGGTCTTCCTCCGCCACCGAACCTCCGCTCCCCACCCACGCACCGGCCGGCGGACGGGCGGGCGTGGCCGCTTCACGTTTTCATCGACCGGGCGAATGCGCCATACGGGGACGGTCGCGCGTTTCCACTTTGTTACCAAGCGGTAATGGGCGTCAGCGGATCTGGAAGCCGAGCGCCTGCGCCAGCACGATCGCCTGCTCGGCGTCGACGATCGCGCCGGCCCGCTCCACCACCGTCGGGTCCAGCGCGGTCAGGTCGCTGCCCCGCAGGTCGGCGCCGGAGAGCCGGGAGCTGTGCAGTTGGGCGCCGGACAGGTCGGCGCCGGTGACCGTCGCGTCGGTCAGGTTCGCCCCGGTCAGGTCGACCTCGCGCATCCGTACGTCGGTGATGCTCACGCCGCGCAGGTCCGCGCCCGGCAGCGCCACGAACGACCAGTCGCCGCCGCTGATCCGCAGCGGACGCAGGTCGCACTGGTCGAAGCTGCTGCCGACCAGCTTGCAGCCGGTGAACTCGGCCTCGAAGAGGTTGCACCGCTTGAAGGTGCAGCGGGTGAAGGCGGAGTCGGTGTGCCGGGAGGCGTTGAACGCCACGTTGCCGAAGACGCACTCGGTGAAGATCGCCCGCTGGCTGATCGCCTCGGTGAGGTCGACGTGGAAGAACGAGCAGCGGACGAAGTGCCGGTCGACCAGCTCTTGGGCGTACCAGTCCTCGTGACGGTAGGTGACATCCTCGGTGGGCTCAGCCATCGGGCCAGATTAGTGGCGCGGGCCGACACTTCCCGACCGGCGTACCGGCGAGTAGGTTCGGCGGCGTGAGCGTGGCAGTGAGCATCGACCCGGACCGTATCGGCTTCGACCCCGCCCGGCTGGCGCGGATCGACGAGCACTTCGGCAGGTACGTCGACGACGGCCGGCTCGCCGGCTGGCAGATCGTCGTCGCCCGCCGGGGCGAGATCGCCCACTCGTCGACCTACGGCCTGCGCGACCGGGAGGCCGGCGCCCCGGTGGAGTCGGACACCCTCTGGCGCATCTACTCGATGACCAAGCCGATCACCTCCGTCGCGGCGATGATGCTCTGGGAGGAGGGCCGGTTCGAGCTGAACGACCCGATCAGCCGCTGGCTGCCCGAGTTCGCCGACGTCCGGGTGTACGACAAGGGCTCGGTGCTCAAGCCGTACACGGTGCCGGCGGTCGAGCCGATCCGGGTTTGGCACCTGCTCACCCACACCTCGGGCCTGACGTACGGCTTCGCCCAGACTTCGGTGGTCGACGGCCTGTACCGGGCGGCGGGTTTCGACCTGGGCGTGCCGGCCGGCGCGGACCTGGCGGCGGCGTCGGCGGGCCTGGCCCAGCTGCCGCTGCTCTTCCAGCCCGGGTCGAGCTGGAACTACGGCGTCTCCACCGACGTACTGGGCCGGCTGGTCGAGGTGGTCTCCGGGCAGCGGCTGGACGAGTTCTTCACCGAGCGGATCCTCCGGCCGCTGGGCATGACCGACACCCGCTGGTGGGTCGACGAGCCGGACGCCAAGCGGCTGGCCGCCCTCTACGCCCCGCACCCGGCGACCGGGCAGGCGGTCCGCGCCGACGGTGTCGGCCGGGCGGCGCTGGCCGGACCGAGCTGGTTCTCCGGGGGCGGCGGGCTGGTCTCCACGGCCGCCGACTACCACCGCTTCACCCAGTTCCTGCTGCGCGGCGGCGAGCTGGACGGGGTACGCCTGCTGGCGCCGCGGACGCTGCGCTTCATGACCCGCAACCACCTGCCCGACGGCCGCGACCTGGCCTCGTTCCACCCGGAGGGCTTCGCCGAGACGGTGCTCGACGGCATCGGCTTCGGCCTCGGCTTCGCCGTGGTGCTGGACCCGGTGCCGGCCCGGGTGCCGAGCAGCGTCGGCGAGTTCTACTGGGGCGGACTGGCCAGCACGGCGTTCTGGGTGGACCCGGTGGAGGAGGTCACGGCGCTGCTCTTCACCCAGCTCATGCCGTCGAGCACGTACCCGCTGCGCTCGCAGCTGCGCCAGCTGGTCTACTCCGCGCTGATCGACTGACCCCGTCCGGGCGCGCCGGCCAGGATCGCCGTTACGGCACCGGCCGGGTGGCCCGCTCCATAGCCTGTGAGACGAGGCAGGTCCGGGCGGGAGGCGGTCATGAGCAACATCGTCGTGTTCGGCGCGGGTGGCACCGCGGGGTCGCGGATCACGGCGGAAGCCGTCGCGCGGGGGCACCGGGTCACCGCCGCGGTGCGCCGCCCGGAGGCGACCAGCTACCTGCCGGCGGGGGTACGGACGGTCACCGGCGACGCGACGTCCCCGCGGAGCGTACGAGAGCTGGCCGAGGACGCCGACGTGTTCGTGGTGGCGATCGGCGGCGGCGAGCGGGACCTGTGGCGGGACGCGGCGGACACCCTGGTGGGCACGCTGCGGGAGCTGCCCCACCCGCCCCGGGTGATCCACGTCGGGGGCGGGGCGACGCTGCTGACCCCGAAGGGCACCCCGTTTTTCGACGAGCCGGACTTCCCGGCCGAGTACCGGGACTCGGCGAAGGGCCAGGCCGACGCGCTGGCCGTCTACCGCGCCGCCGACGGGGTGACCTGGACGTACGTCTCCCCGCCGCCGCTGGAGTTCCACCCGGGCGAGCGCACCGGCCACTACCGCACCGGCACCGACGAGCCGGTGACCGACGCGCAGGGCCGCTCGGTGCTGACCTACGAGGACCTGGCGGTGGCGATCGTGGACGAGATCGAGAACCCGCAGTTCGCGAACGCCCGGTTCACCGCCGCGTACTGACGTTCAGTCGGCCAGCCGGGCGGGGAAGCCGCCGGTGGCGATCGGTCCCCAGCTGTCGATGGTGACCCGGATCAGCGACTTGCCCTGCTTGACCATCGCCGCCCGGTACTCGTCCCAGTCCGGGTGCTCCCCGGAGATGCTGCGGAAGTACTCCACCAGCGGTTCGAGGGCCTCGGGCAGGTCGAGCACCTCGGCGGTGCCGTCGACCTGCACCCAGGGCCCGTTCCAGTCGTCGGAGAGCACGCAGGCGGAGACCCGGGGGTCACGCCGGATGTTGGTCACCTTCGCCCGCTCCGGGTAGGTGGAGATCACCAGTCGGCCCGCGGCGTCCACCCCACAGGAGACCGGGGAGGACTGCGGCCGGCCGTCGGCGCGGGTGGTCATCAGCACGACCTTGTGCCGGGGGCGGAGGAACTCGATGAGGGCGTCCCGGTCGACCCGGGTGTTGCTCGCGATGCTGCGTGCCATGCGTCGGTTCTACCAGGCCGCCCGGCGGGCCGGGGTGCGCCCCCGGGCGGGTGACGCGGCGTCAGCGGGAGCGGCCGGCGACGCCGTGCGGGGAGGGCTGGGCCGGCACCCGGGGGCGGGCCGACGCCCGCCAGGCCCGGCCGTTGGCGTAGATCACCCGGAACCCGAGGTACGACGCGAGCGGCGCCCAGTGCGCCGAGCCCATCCGCAGCTCGGCGGCGTTGTGCCGCTGACCGTTGGCGAGCACGTCGAGCAGCACGGTCTCGAAGGCGGCCGATTCCACCCAGTCGACTTCGCGGGTAAAACCGCAGATCAGGGCCGCTCCGGTGATGTCCAGGAAATCGCGCAGCGTGGCGTCGGAGGCGCGCAGCACCGAGCAGCTGCCGAAGTAGAGCCGACGCCCCTCGCACCGGCCGCCATCCGTTCCGCAACGTCGGCCAGTTCCACGGAGTCCCAGTCGGTGAGGCAGAGCCGGCTCGGTTCGCCGTGCATCGCGAAGAAGCCGACCCGGTAGTCGGCGTACTGCTTGAGCAGCCAGCGGTCGAGGAAGTAGAAGAGTTCGTCGCGGGTGGCCGCGTCCTTGTGGATGAACCGGATCCGGCCGAGCCGTTCGAGCAGTTCCAGCGTGGGCAGGACGGACCCGCGCTCGTTGAGGTCCCGGTGCCACTGGCCCTCGATGCAGAAGACGCCACCGCGCGCCACGCCCACCTCCCCGTTCGCGGAGCCCGGCGCAGACCTTACCGGCCCCGGGTCACGAGCCGGCATCACCCTCGGTGTCCCCGAACCGCCGCTTCTGTCACTCATGGGCGTTTTCGCGACCCGCTTCGACCGGCCGGATCCGCATGGGTGTTTCGCAATTTGCACTATTCACAGCGGCTGCCCAGGAACAAGCGATTGTGAGGACAATTCTGGTTAACGGCCGCTGACCGCCCGGAAGGCTGTCAGGGTGGAAGGGACGGGACGTTCCGGTCCATGTCCTGATCACCACCTATTCGACCTGTTACGGGAGGACTTCTGTGCGCGTGAACACCTTGAAGCGGGCGGTCATCGCGTTCGCCCTGGCGTTGCCCGGGGCCGCGATCGCCACGCTGGTCGCCGCGCCGGCGGCCCACGCCGACGGCTGCTACACCTGGCAACGGACCCTGTCCCAGGGGCGTTCCGGCGCCGACGTCCGCCAGCTGCAGATCCGGGTGGCCGGCTGGGCCGCGTACCGGGACATCGTCCGCGTCGACGGCAGCTACGGGCCGGAGACCGCCGCCGCGGTCCGGCGCTTCCAGTCCGCGTACGGGCTGCGCGTCGACGGCATCGCCGGCCCACAGACCTTCGCCAAGATCTACGACCTGCAGGACAACGACTGCACGCCGAAGCACTTCAGCTACACCGAGCTGGACAACGGCTGCGGCAAGGGTGGGTGGAGCGCTGGCCCGCTTTCACCGACCGCGACCAGGGAAAACGCGATACGCACCATGTGGAAACTGGAGGCGCTGCGGCGCAGCCTCGGCGACAAACCGATCTACGTGAGCAGCGGTTTTCGCAGCATCGCCTGCAACAACCAGGTCAGCGGGGCGGCGGCGGACAGCCAACACCTCTACGGCAACGCCGCCGACCTGACCTCGCGCAGTTCCTCGCTGTGCCAGCTGGCCCGCACGGCCCGCAGCCGTGGCTTCAGCGGCATCTACGGTCCCGGCTACCCCGGCCACGGGAACCACGTCCACGTGGACTCCCGCCGGGAGAACAACCGCGACCGCAGCTCGAACACGACCAGCTGGTCCGCGCCGAACTGCGGAATCTGATCGCCGCCGGCAGCCACGAGCCGGCGGACGTGGACGGCGGCTCGGCACAGGGGTGGGGGACCCTGCGGCCGGGCCGCCGTCGTGCCACCCCGGGCGCGGGCTGTCGGGCGTGCCCCCGATCAGCTCGCCCGGGGCCAGCGCGGCCTGGTGGCGGGGGGCGCCACCGGCCGACCGGTACCGCCGGGCCGGATGGCGGGCCGCACCCCAGGTGCGACGACCCGGCCGGCCTGGCCGCGCGGGGACTGGGTGACCGGGGCCGACGGACGCGCTGACGTCGGCCGGGTCAGCACGAACGGGAAGGGCACGTGCACGAACGGGTTGCCGTGCCGCACCAGCGCGTCGATCTGTCGCTCGTTGAGGCCGTGGGCCGCCAGCACCCGCCGGCCCCAGCGGTGCAGCCGGCAGGGGTACGCAGCGCCGTCGTTGCGGCACTTCGGTCCGGCGGGCCACTCTTCGGCGGCGTGCACCACCACCGCCCGGACCGCGAGCCGGACATCCTCGGGGGTCAGCGATGCCGGCACCGGCACCTCACCCAGGATCTGATCGATGGGATCCGTCGACTGCTCACCAACTCGCACGGCAGGCCTCCCGCAACTCGGCAGCGGTGCGGCTGACCCGCCGCACCACATCCTCGCCCAGTGGTACGGGCCCCGAGCGGCAGGAGTTCAATCCCGGCCTGCCCCGCGACGGGAGCCCGGTAGCGTTTCCGACAGGACAGCGAGGCCGGGAGCATGCGATGACCGAGCGGCAGCCGTACCGGGTGGTGGCCCGCCATCCGGGCTTCGAGCTGCGCCGCTACCCGCCGCACCTGGTGGCCGAGGTGCGCGTCGAGGGCGACTTCGCCACGGCCGGCAGCGAGGCGTTCCGACTGCTGGCCCGGTACATCGGCGGGGCCAACCGGTCCCGGCGGCCGATCGGCATGACCGCGCCGGTGGTGCAGGAGCCGGCCAGGACGGAGAAGATCGAGGTGACCGCCCCGATGGTCCAGGAGGAGGGCGACCGGCCCGGCTGCTGGCTGGTGCGGTTCGCCATGCCCGCGCCCTTCACCGCGGCGACGCTGCCCGAGCCGGAGGATCCCCGGATCACCACCCGGGAGATCCCCGGGCAGCTCGTCGCCGCGACGCGGTTCTCCGGCCGGTGGACCACCCGGGCGTTCGAGGAGCGGGCCACCGCGCTGGGCCGGGCCGTCGCCGCCGCCGGGTTCCAGCCGGCGGCGCGGTCCGGTACGCCCGCTTCGACCCGCCGTGGAAGCCGTCGTTCCTGCGCCGTAACGAGGTCGCGCTCCCCGTCGCCGAATAGCTCGGCGGCCGGCAGGGTTGCCGGGTCACCCCTAGACTTCCGGTGTCTCGCCCCCGGCCCAGATGGGAAGTTCCGTGCATCGCTGGCCCGCCGCCCTGGCCCTGGTCCTGCTGCTCGCCGGCTGCGGCGGCGGCACCGAACGGACGACCGAGCTGCCGGCCTGGCAGACCTCCGCGCCGACGGCCCCGGCCCCGCTGACCGCGAACGAGGCCAAGGGCCGCTACCTGGCGATCGTGGCGCCGTACAACACGGCCCTGGAGGAGCTGCAGGAGGCGCTGAAGGCGGGCCGGCCGTGGCGTACGGTCCGCACCCTGGCCCGTACGGTCGCCACCACCAACGCCGCCCACGCGGACCAGTTGCGGACGACGGTCTGGCCGGCGAAGGCGCAGGCCCCGGTCGCTGCGCTGCTCAAGGAGAACGACCTGGCGCTGCCGCACTGGAAGCTGGCCGGCGAGGCGACGAGCGCCGCGGCGCTGATGCGGGAGATCCGCGCGGCCGCCGCGCACGACGGCGGCGAGCAGGCGACCCAGGTACGCGCCAGCCTCGGCCTGCCCGCCTACCAGAAGCCCTGAGCTCGGCCGTCGCGGCTGCCCGAAGCTCACGGCGAGCGCGGCGGCGCGGTAGCCCCGGGCGCCCGACCCCGACGCGGCGGTGGGCCCGTGCCGTCGCGCGGCACGGGCCCACCGATGGTGGTGCGTCCTACTTCTTGTTGCCGGTGTTGGTCACCCGGAAGGTGTAGTCCGCGTCCAGGAAGGTGAGGTCGCCGGTCGGCAGGTTGGAGATCAGGACGGCGAAGTCGTCCTGGTTGCCGCCGGCGCACTTCGTCTGGAGACCGCTACGGGTGAACTGGTCCCCGGTGAACCGGTAGACCCAGTTGCCCGCGCCGTCGGTGATCTCCCCCGCCGAGGTGGTGCCCGGCGTGAGGTCGCAGTGGCTGACCACCTGGACGGTCCAGTTGTTGTCCTGGGTGCCGGTGGTGGAGAACCAGTCGCCGGCCGGCGAGGAGAGGGTCGCGTCGGCGCCGTTGACCCGGACGTCGTCGACGAACCAGCCGGTGTCCAGGTAGGCGGCGTCGGTGGAGTACCGGAACCGCACGTCGGTCGCGCCGGCCGGCAGGTTGGCGGTGAGGTGCACGTAGACCGGGTCGTCCACGAAGTACTCGCCGCCGGAGGTGCCGGTCAGGCCGTTGCCCTCGGTGTTGTTGCCGTGCGGGTTGTCGTTGGTGGTGACGACCTGTCCGGCGTCGTTCCGCAGCGGGACGGTGACCCAGTCGCCGCCGACCAGGGCCTCGGCGAAGCCGTAGTCCCAGCCCTCCTCAATGAAGTTCCAGCTCCAGAAGTCCAGCGAGCTGACCGGGCCGGCGGTGTCGACGTTGAGGATGTTGTCGGACTGGCTCTCGTAGCCGGCGTACCAGTGGGTGGTGCCGGTGTGCGGGGCGATGACCGTCTGGTCGTCGCCGTCGAAGGCGACCGCGACGGTCGGGCCGGGGTTGCGGAACCGCTCGACCGACATGCCGAACGGCACGGCGGTGGTGTCCGGGCGGTTCTTCAGCCGGGCCCACTTGGCCTCCGGCGTGGCCCCCTGGTAGCTGCCGCGACCGCTCCAGAACACGTCGTCGGCGATGTCGATGGTCCACGCCGTGTCGGCCGGGTCACCGAAGTTGAAGGCCTTGATGTCGTAGGTCGGCGAGTTCTCGTCGTCCAGGTAGACCGCCACCGACCAGTCGCGGAACAGGTCCGCCGCGCTGCGCAGGTGCGAGCCGGTCGCGGCGTTGAAGTCGTCGATGGCGTTCTGCACGCCGGTCATGCCGTCGGCCTGCTCCTCGAAGATGGTCTTGATGAGCAGGTCACCGGCCTTGTCGTCGTACTGCTTGTCCGGGGTGTAGGTGCCGTCGCCGTTGCCGCCGGCCTGCTCCCACAGGTACTGGAAGTAGGTGAACGAGGCGCCGTAGTTGGCCAGTGTGCCGCCCCAGCGGGTCAGCGAGGTCTCCTCGTAGAAGACCTGCTGGTTGCTCAGGTGCGAGCCGCCGGCGTCCAGGCCGTTGAGGAAGATGGCGAAGTCGGCCAGCCCCTCGTCGACCCAGGAGAGCTCGCCCGGATCGCTGTAGTTGTGCAGCAGGTGCTGCAGCTCGTGGGCGACGGTGCCCTCGTACAGTTCCGGACGGTCGTTGGCCGGGTTGGCGTCGCGCCACGGCGAGTCGTTCGGCCCGACCCGGTTCGCCCAGTCCAGGGCGTCGACCACGATCACGTTCATGCCGACGCTGTCGATGAAGTCGGGGGCGAAGTAGCCGGCCGTGTACGACGTCTGCGCGCAGTCGTAGTACGCGTCGTCCTGGATGTTGTAGAGGACCATCACCAGCGAGTCGCTGGCCGGCTCGGCCGGGTCGGCCGCGTCCATCGGGCCGTAGTGCTCCTCGTCCACGGCGACGATCTGGTCGGCGAGCTTGTCGCCGACGTAGTTGATCTCCGCCTGCGTGAGGGTGAACTGCGCCGCGGTGGCGGTGGCGCACGGCGTGAACCCGTCGGCCGGGTTGTGGTCGAACTGCGGGTCGAGGCTGGCCACGCCGGCCGGCGCGGTGCCGTCGAGCGGGGTGCCCTTCGGGACGTAGATGTAGACCGGGGTGCCGTCGGGCGTGGTGTTGGCGTACACCCGGGTGAAGTCCTGGTTGTACGTTCCGCCCGCGGCGCTGTCGTTGATCGGCAGCGTGATGGTCGGTTCGCCGGGAAGGTTCTCGTGGTCGTTGGCCTGGGCCGGGGCCGAGACCGTGAAGGCGAGCGCTGTCATGCCCGCCGTCAGGGCCGCGATCCGGCTCGGTCGTCTCATTCGCACGCGGATGCCTCCTGGGAGTGTGGCCGCGACAGCTCGTCCACGGCCATCGATGTAACACCTTTCCAGCCCCGTGCGTTGCAGTCCTACCGGGGCTGACCAGGGAATACGTTCCTTAGCAGACCATCAGCGACGACGAATGCGAAGAGACTTTCTGTAACGAAGACGTCACGACGTCGATAACTGGCTGGCCGGAAATTCCCGTCGTACCGGAACCTGATCCCGGGTCACCCGGGAAGCCGACGTCGCATCCTCCGAGCAGCTGTCCACTGACGAGGGACACGACAATGCGTACGGGGCCGCCCGGACCGCGGCAGGACGTACGGGGGGCTTCTTGGGTCGGATCCGGCTGCCGCTACCGTTCCCCGTCTGGGGAGGTGCCGGTGTACGTCGTATCGGTGATCAATTACAAGGGCGGGGTGGGCAAGACCACCATGACCGCCAACCTCGGGGCCGAGCTGGCCAACCGGGGGATGAAGGTGCTGCTGATCGACCTCGATCCGCAGGCCAGCCTGACGTTCAGCTTCTACGAGCCGGACGACTGGCGGGACCGGCTGCGCGACGACCGCACGGTCAAGCGCTGGTACGACGGGCTGCGCGGGGACACCCCCAAGATCACCCTCGGTGAGCTGGTGGTCTCCCCCGGCCCGGCGAACGCGCACCTCAAGGGCGCCGGCCGGCTCGACCTGATCGCGTCCCACCTCCAGCTCGTCGACATCGACCTGGCGCTGGCCTGGGGCGTGGCCGACGGCGACGAGTACGACGCCGAGCTGTTCCGGGTGCGGGGCTCGCTGGCCGAGGGGCTGCACGACGAGGCGCTGGATCCGTACGACCTGGTGCTGATCGACTGCCCGCCGAACTTCAACGTGGTCACTCAGTCGGCGATCATCGCCAGCGACCACCTGCTGATCCCGGCGCGGGCCGACTACCTCTCCACGCTCGGCATCGACTACCTGCACGGCAACGTCCGGGAGCTGGTCGACCGGTACAACGCGGACTCCCGCCGGTTCGCCACCATCCGCCGGCACCACAAGGTCGCGCCGGGGATCGCCGGCGTGGTGTTCACGATGATCCAGCTCATGGCGCAGCGGCCGATCGCCGCCCATCAGGGCTACATGGACCAGGTCCGGGCGCTCGGCGTGCCGGTCTTCCCGACCGCGCTGCGGGAGAACGTCACGCTCTTCGCCACGAACACCCCGCGCGGCGTGCCGGTGGTGCTGCGGGAACGGGTCACCGCCCCACCGGTCCGCGAGGAGCTGCGGCAGATCACCACCGAGTTCCTCGCCCACCTCCAGCCCGCCGGAGCCACGGCATGACCGACCCGACGCGCACCGCCCTGGCCCGGGTCGCCGAGTTCCTGACCGGCCTCTCGGCGGCGGACCTGACCGAGCTGGCCGCCGGGCGGGCCCGGCTGGCGTTGGTCCGGGCGGGGGACGCCACGCCATCTGGTCCCTCCGCCTCCCCGGCCCTGGCGACCGCCGCCGGGACGACCACCGTCGCGGCACCGACCGGTGCGGCCGCCCCGCTGGCCACGCGGCCGGTGGCGGCGTCCGCCGTGGACCCCGAGCACGCCTACGCGGCGCTCGCCGCCATGTCGCGGCGCGACGACGGTACGGCGTACCTGTCGTCGTGGACGACCCGTGACCTGCGGGCGCTGGCCGCGCGGACGGGGCTGCGCGGGGTAACCGGACTGCGGAAGATGGAGCTGGTCGAGCGGATTGTCGACCGCACCATCGGCTTCCGGCTCGACTCCACCGCCATCCGCCGGCGCTGACCGCCACGCCCCCGGCTGCTGGCCGCCATAGGGGACGCCCGCCAACGGCGGCGTCCCCGTCGGCTCAGCGGTGGGTCAGGTAGTCGCGGGCGATCTGCCGCAGCCGGGTGTGCGTCCCGTCGTAGGTGCTCGCGCCGCCGAGGTAGCGCTTGGCCACCTTGGCGACCATCGTGTAGTTGGGGTCGCAGACGTTGCCGACCGGCGCCTCGCCGGCCTGGCTGATCAGCTGGTACGCGTCGAGCTGGTCCAGGCCGACCAGCTCGGCGGTCCAGGTGACCAGGTCGTGCTGGCTGATCCGGTACGCGTCCTCCAGCGGCCGGGCCGAGCCGGTGCACATCAGCGCGTCGTCGGACTCCAGGCGCGGCCACGGCGTCCCGACGCCCTTGATCACGTCGACCACGACGGTGGTGTTCATGGCCGCCTCCACCGCGGTGCCGCAGACCTCGCCGTGGCCCTGCCGGCAGTGGCCGTCCCCGAGGGCGAACAGGGCTCCCGGCACGTTGACGCCGAAGTAGGCGGTGACCCCGGCCCGCAGCTCGGGGGTGTCCATGTTCCCGCCGTGGGTGTCCGGGGTGATCGTCATGCGCGCCTCGAAGGCGCCGGGCGCCACGCCGACGGTGCCGTGCATCGGGTCCAGCGGCAGTTCGACGGTGAAGTCGCCGCGCCGGGCGCGGTAGGTGACCGTGCCGGCGGCCACGTCGACGTCGTACCGCCAGACGACCTCGTCGAGCGGGGGATGCAGGGTGGCGGTGGCGTGGGTGCCGGTGAGCGCCCCGAAATGCGGGAAGGTGGTGGAGATCGCCCAGTCCCGGGCCGGTTCGATGGCGACGAAGTGGACGGCGAGGGTGTCCCCCGGTTCGGCGCCCTCGACGTGGATCGGGCCCGTCACGGGGTTGAGGTACGGGAACTCGCACACCCGCGACGGCAGGTCGTCCACCCCGCGTACCCGCCCGCCGAAGCAGTCCTCGGTGTGCAGCTCCAGGATCGTGCCCGGCCGTACCCGGCGCACCGGCTCCCGCCCGCCGAAGGTGTACGACAGCTCGTCTGGCTCGGGCCGGTACTTCACGACCTCGTTCATGCTCGCTCCTTGGCCGGCTCGTCCGTGGGTTCGTGCTCGGCGTCGGTCAGGGCGGGCAGTTCGGGGCGCCGGCCGGTCGCGTAGAAGGTCAGCAGGACCAGCACCCCGATGCCCAGCCAGACGAAGCCGAGCACCTGAGCGGCGACCTTGGCGTTGATCACGACGAAGAGCAGGATGACGAAGCCGACCACCGGCACGACCAGGTGCCGCAGCCAGTCCCGGCTGCTGTTACGGATCACGTAGTGCACCACCACGGACACGTGCAGCGCCAGGAAGGCCGTCATCGCGCCGAAGTTGACCAGTGTGGAGAGCAGGGAGATGCCGTCGTCCCGGCTCGCCATCCAGAGCCCGAGCGCGAGGGAGATGCCGGCGACCAGCAGGGTGGCGTTGGCTGGCACTCGGTGTCGGGCGTTGACCCGGGCCAGCAGCCGGGGCATCTGCCCGTCCCGGGCCATCGCGTACAGCAGGCGGGAGGTGGCGGCCTGCGCCACCAGCGAGTTGGCGAAGCCCCAGGCGATCGCGGTGGCCAGGGCGGTGAGCCCGGCCAGCCAGCCCCCGCCGCGACCCGGGCGGCGTCGTAGAGCGCGGTGCCCTCCGGGTCGCCGTCGGCCAGCAGGCTCGCCGAGTCCGGTACGAGCAGCGCGGCGACCCAGGTCTGCACGATGAACAGGGTGCCGGCGAGCAGCAACGCCGCCACCATCGCCCGGCCGATCTGGCGGGCCTCCTCCCGGCTCTCCTCGGCCAGCATGGAGATGCCGTCGAAGCCGAGGAAGGAGAGCACGGCGATCGACACCGCGCCGAACACCAGCGGCCAGGAGAACGTCCCGGAGTCGAAGAGCGGGCGCACACTGAATCCGTCGCCCTTGCCCTCGGCGAGCGCGACCACGCCGACCACCAGGAAGATCGCCAGGATCACCAGTTCGGCCGCCAGCATGACCCGGTTGACCCGGGCGGTCATCCGGATGCCGAGGTAGTTGACCGCGGTGTTGAGCACGACGAAGGCGGCCAGCCAGGCCCACACCGGCACGGCCGGCACGAGCGAGTGCATCGCTACGCTGGCCACCAGGTAGAGCAGACCGGGCACCAGGATGTAGTCGAGCAGGATCACCCAGCCGGCGAGGAAGCCGACCGGTGGGGCGATGCCGCGGCCGGCGTAGCTGTAGACCGAGCCGGCCATCGGGAAGGCCTTGACCATCTGCGCGTACGACAGGGCGGTGAACATCATCGCGACCATGCCGATGAGGTACGCCAGCGCCACCATGCCGCCGGAGCCGGCGTAGACACTGCCGAAGATGCCGAATGGGGCGATCGGCACCATGAAGATCAGACCGTAGACCAGCAGGTCCGTGAAGCTCAGGGAACGGCTCAGCTCCTGCCGGTAGCCGAAGCGCTCGATGGGGGTGGAAGCCTCGCCCGGGGGTCGGGTCACCGAGGTCTCCTTTCCGCTCGTGACGGGAGGGGCAGGGTGGAGTCACGTGATGGAGCCGCGGGTCTGGACCGGAAAAGTGAGACGGGCTTCCCTATTGATTAACTTCTACGCCCTGCCGATCGCCGGGTCAACCACCGGCGGGCGCTGCCGGCCAACGCACGGACTGCCTAGGCTGGACGAGGACGCACATCGACGCGAGGAGGCGGGATGGCAGAACGGAAGGCCGGCGTGGGCCGGTACGTGGCCCTACTGCGCGGGGTCAACGTCGGCACCACCCGGATCGCGATGGCCGACCTGCGCCGTCTCGTCGCCGACCTCGGCCACGAGGACGTCAAGACCTACCTGCAGAGCGGCAACGCGGTCTTCACCAGCACCGCGACAGACCCCGCCAAGCTGGCCCGGGGCATCGAGCGGGCGATCAGCGACGAGCTGGGGCTGACCGTGCCGGTGCTGGTCCGCAGCGGCGCCGAACTGACGGCGGTCACCGAGGCCAGCCCGTACGCCGACCGGCAGGACGACCCGACCCGGCTGCTGGTGGCCTTCCTGTCGGCGCCCCCCACGAAAAGCCGCGTGGCCGAGCTGACCGTGCCGGCCGGGGAGAACGTCGAGTACGCGGTGGCCGGCCGGGAGATCCACCTGCACTTCCCCGACGGCGGGTACGGCCGGACGAAGTTCACCAACGCGTACCTGGAAAAGCAGCTCGGCGTGGTGGCGACGACCCGCAACTGGAAGTCGGTGTGCGCGCTGCGCGACCTGGCGACGAGCTGAGCGGCGACTCCACCGTCCGGCTGAACTTCACCTTATCGATCTTGTCCGGTGGTCCACGGTCCCGCTACGCTGCGGGGCCGCCAACGTCATTTGTGAAAGGACCACCGTGACCGCTCCCGTTTCCGCCACCGCCCAGAAGTCCTGGGTGGTCGCGCTTCTGCTCTGCTTCTTCTTCGGCGTGCTCGGCGTGCACCGCTTCTACGCCGGCAAGGTCGGCACCGGCATCCTGCAGCTCATCACCTTCGGTGGTCTGGGCATCTGGACGCTGATCGACTTCATCCTGATCCTGGTCGGGTCGTTCAAGGACAAGCAGGGCCAGCCGCTCGCCAAGTGAGCACCGCGCGGAGGGGCCGGGGTCGGGCGATCCCGGCCCCTCCGGCGTACGCCTAGAAGTGGTAGGCGGTGTGGTACTCCGGCACCACCACCCGGCTGCGCGGGGACGCCTTCCGCACGGCGGCGATCAGGTCGTCGAGGCGCTTGCGGTCGCTCGGCGCGACGGTCGGCGGGTTGGTCAGCGGGGTCTCGAAGTTGTCCCAGTGCACCGGCACCACGACCTTCGGGTAGTCCAGTGCCGCCATCAGCCGCGGCACGTAGTCGGCCGTCGAGCTGGTCGCCGCCGAGGCCACCATCGCGACGTCCGGCGCCAGCCCGGCGAGGTGGCGCTCGTTGAGGTCACTCGCCCCCATGAAGAACACCGCCGGGCCGTCGGCGACCCGGATCTGGTACGCCAGGGTGTCGCCCTCGGGCAGGTCCGCGATGGTGGCGGGCTTCGGCGGCGGGGACACCCGCACTCCCGGGAAGGCCAGCGAGTACGCCCCGTTGCGGCTGTGCAGCGAGCTGACCACCTCGACGGTGTAGTCGCCGAAGTCGAGCACCTCGCCGCCCTTCACCGGGCTGAGCTGCCGGCCGGCACCCCGTACGCCAGGCCCAGGTGGTAGGCCGTGAGGGTGCCGAAGACCCGGGCGCCGGTCCGGCCGGCGATGTGCGGCACGTCGTTGTAGTGGTCCCAGTGGGTGTGCGTGACCAGCACGTTCTCGGCCCGGTCCACGTGCCGGTCGACGACGGCGGTGTCCACCTCGAGCGGGGTGGCCGGGTCGAAGGCGCCCCGGAACAGGCCGGTGTCGAGGCGGCTCAGGTAGGGGTCGACCAGGACCGTCCGGTCGCCGATGTCGATCCGCCAGCCGGACGTACCCCACCAGCGGAAACTGACCGCGCCACGGCGTCGGCCGGTGCTGGCGGCGACCGGCGCGGTGGCCGGCGGGCCGCCTGGGCCGGCGTGGTCAGCGCGGCGGCGGCGAGCCCGCCGGCGGAGACGGCGGCGGTGCCGACCGCGGCGTCCCGGAGCAGCCGGCGACGGTCGATGCCGGACGTACGGTTCTCGGGCATGGTGCGTCCTCCCCGTGGGGTTCGGTGATCGGTACGCCCACCCCACCACCCGGACCCGCCCCACGTCCAAGATCGACCAGCCGCACCGCCGATATCCGGTCGCATATCGGAGCAGGTCACGGCGGGTGCCGGCGGCCGCACCGGTGGCGAACTCAGCCGGCGCGCAGCGCCTCGACGGCCACCCGGGCGGCCTCGCCCATCGCCAGGTCCACGTCGATCCGGCGGGTGTCGAGCCGCTCGGTGCGGGTGGACACCGCGATCGCGTACCGGCCGCCGTCGGGGTACTCGGCGACGCCGGCCTCCAGGTGCAGGCCCGGCAGCGTGCCGCTCTTCGCGGCGATCCGCACGCCGGGCGGGAAGCCGGAGGCGAGCCGGGTCCAGAAGAGCTGCCGGCCCATCAACTCCCGGACCATGGCGCACGCGGCGGGCGGTCCGGTCTCGTCCCGCCAGATCAGGCCGAGCAGCCGGGTCAGCTCCCGAACCGTGCTGGACGTGGTGTGCGCCGGGTCGAAGACCCGCATGGCCCGGACCCGCTCCGGGGGCAGCGTCGGGAAGATCCGGGCGAAGTCCGCCTCGGTGCGCGCGCCGACGTCGGCCAGCATCGTCTCCACCAACTGCCGGGGGCCACCCACGATCCGGGTACGCGACAACCCCAGCTCGGCGGCGAGCATCGGCACCACGTCCGGGCCGACCCGGCGCAGCAGCAGGTCGGCGGCGGTGTTGTCGCTGACCGACATGGCGAAGTAGGCCAGGTCGCGCAGGGAGACCTCGGCGTCGTCGGCGCAGCCGGCGATCCCCCACCCGCCGAGCCGGTCATCGGCCCGCACCAGCACCCGCTCGGTCGGGTCGAGCTGGCCGGCGGCGACCTGCCGGGCGAACTCCAGCACCAGCAGGATCTTGAAAACGGAGGCGATCACGACCTGCTCGTCCGCCCGAACCCCCACCTCCCGCCCCGCACCCCCGTCATCCACCTCGACCACATGCAGGTTCCCCCGAACCCCTACCCGCCCGAAGATCTCCCCGATCCGCTCCCCCACAC
>NZ_JAEVHJ010000024.1:0-40088 GCF_016802855.1 Micromonospora sp. ATA51
CCGCCCCCGACGCGGCCCAGGCCCGCACGCTCGCCGCCAACTCGGCCAGCGCGCTCGTCGCCGCCCGCCCGCAGTACCTGCACGCCAGCGCCGACGACGCCTTCGTCCAGAAGCCCGTCATCACCTCCGAGGGCACCCAGTACGTGCCCTACGAGCGCACCTACAAGGGCCTGCCGGTGACCGGTGGCGACTTCGTCCTGGCGACCGACTCCGCCGGCAACCTGAAGTACGCCTCCGTCGCCCAGCAGCAGAGCATCGGCAGCCTCGCCACGACGCCGAAGCTCAAGGCCGCGGCCGCGGAGAAGACCGCCCGCGCCCAGCTGAAGAGCGTCGCCGGCGTCGAGGGCACCACGCTCGTCGTCTACACCCTCGACAGCAAGCCGACCCTGGCCTGGGAGACCACCGTCCGGGGCACCTCCGCGGACGGCCCGAGCCGACTCACCGTGGACGTCGACGCCCTGACCGGCGAGGTGCTGCGCAAGCAGGAGCACGTCGTGCACGGCAGCGGCACCGGCGCGTGGAACGGGCCGAGCCCGCTGACCCTCAACACCACGCTGTCGGGCAGCACGTACTCGATGAAGGACCCGGGCGTCACCAACCAGAGCTGCCAGGACGCCGCGACCAACACGACGTTCTCCGGCTCGGACGACGTCTGGGGCAACGGCACGGCCACCAACAAGGAGACCGGCTGCGTCGACGCGCTGTTCGGCGCCCAGACCGAGCACAAGATGCTCGCCCAGTGGCTCGGCCGCAACGGCGCGAACGGCAGCGGTGGCGCCTGGCCGATCCGGGTGGGCCTGAACGACCAGAACGCCTACTACGACGGCACCCAGGTCCAGATCGGCAAGAACACCTCCGGTCAGTGGATCGGTTCGATCGACGTGATCGCCCACGAGATCGGCCACGGCATCGACGACCACACCCCGGGTGGCATCTCCGGCAACGGAACCCAGGAGTTCGTCGCCGACACCTTCGGCGCGGCGACCGAGTGGTTCGCCAACGAGCCCGCCAGCTACGACGCTCCGGACTTCCTGGTCGGCGAGAAGATCAACCTGGTCGGCAGCGGTCCGATCCGCAACATGTACAACCCGTCGGCGCTGGGTGACCCCAACTGCTACTCCAGCAGCATCCCCAGCACCGAGGTGCACGCGGCGGCCGGACCCGGCAATCACTGGTTCTACCTGCTGGCCAACGGCAGCAGCCCGACCAACGGTCAGCCGGCCAGCTCGACCTGCAACGGCAGCAGCGTGACCGGCCTGGGCATCCAGCAGGCCATGAAGATCATGTACAACGCGATGCTGCTGAAGACGACGTCCTCGTCGTACCTGAAGTACCGCACCTGGACGCTGCAGGCGGCGAAGAACCTCTACCCGACCGGCTGCACCGAGTTCAACACGGTCAAGGCCGCGTGGGACGCGGTCAGCGTGCCCGCGCAGGCCGGTGACCCGACCTGCAGCGGCAGCACCACCCCGCCGCCCACCGGCAGCTGCTCCGGTCAGAAGCTGGCCAACCCCGGCTTCGAGTCCGGTGCGGTGGGCTGGAGCGCCACCTCGGGGGTCATCACCAACTCGACCGGGCAGGCCGCGCGCAGCGGTTCGTACAAGGCGTGGCTCGACGGGTACGGCTCGACCCACACCGACACCCTGTCGCAGTCGGTCAGCATCCCGGCCGGATGCCGGGCCACGCTCTCCTTCTACCTGCACATCGACACGGCCGAGTCGGGCAGCACCGTCTACGACAGGCTGACCGTCAAGGCCGGCAGCACCACCCTGGCGACGTACTCCAACGTGAACGCCGCCGCCGGCTACGTCCTGAAGTCCTTCGACGTCTCGTCGCTGGCCGGCACCACCGCGACCATCTCGTTCAGCGGTGTGGAGGACAGCTCGCTGCAGACGTCCTTCGTGATCGACGACACCGCGCTCAACCTGAGCTGATCATCAAGGAAAGCGGTCGGTCGTCGTCCTCCCGGCGACCGACCGCTTCGCCGAGCTGTCGCCGCCCCTCGAAGAAGTCGAGCAGCCTCTTCCTGCCGGTCGGCGACTCGAACGCGTACCCGTGGTCGAACTTGACCATCGGGAGGCGACGACGCCGCGCGGCCAGCGCGTCCAGCGCCCGGGTGGCTTCCTTCTCGGCCTTGAGCAGCTCGTCGCGTTCCCGCTGGCACTCTTCGGCCGTCACGATCCGCGGTTTCTCCATGCCGGGATCCTGAACCGGAGCACCGACATTCTGCCGGCCCGGGCGCGCCTCGGTCGGTCGGCGCGGGTCAGTCCGGCCGGCCGCCGCCCAGCCGGGCCGCGGCGTGTTCCATCGCCTGGCTGAACATCTCCATCTGCCGCCTGGACTGCTCCCGCAGGCCGCCGAGCCGCGCGGCCAGGGCGTCCGCGTCGGCCCGTGCCGAGGCGCTGACCTGGGCTTCGAGGTCGGCGAGGGCGGCGTTGACGGCCACCACGATGTGCCCGCAGACGGCCTCGACGCCCGCCGCCGACAGCCGCGGGTCGACGGTGACGGACTCCAGCCGTCCACCCTGGACGACCACGGCTCGCACCAGCCCGTCGGCCGCCGTGCCGTCGGCGCGCAGCAGTTCCTCCGCATCGCCGTCGGGGTGCTCGACGGGCCGGGAGCGCATCGCCGACAACGCCTGCTGGGTCCGGGTCAGCAGTTCATCCAGGCTCGCGGCCGCGGAGAACGGTTCGTTGGTCATACCCGCGCTTTCTTCACGTCCTTTCCGAGCACCGTGACGATAGCAATCCGCCACTCGGCCCGCCCGCCACCTCGGCGTCCCGTCCACCATTCCGGACGGCGATCGCCCGGCCGGTGCTCCGGCCGGGCGTTCGTCCGCTGCGCCGGCTCCGGCCCGTGGGCCGGAGCCGGTGGTACGTCAGCGCAGGCGCAGCCGCTGACCCGGGAAGATCAGGCCCGGATCGTCGCCGACCACGCGCTTGTTGCGCTCGTACAGCGCGTGCCAGCCGCCGGCCAGGTCCCGCGCGTCGGCGATCATCGACAGCGTGTCGCCCGGCTTGACCACGTAGGTGCCCGAGCCGCCCGAGGCCGGCGCGGTACGCCGGTGGCTGCGGGTGGTCGGCCGCTCGCTCCGCGAGGAGCGCTTCTCCGCCTTGGACTTGCTGCCGGAGTCCGAACGGGACGCCGACCCGGAGTCCCTGGTGGAGTAGCGCTTGGTCGAGCCGCCCTTCTTGCCGCAGACCGGCCAGGCACCGATGCCCTGCCCGTCGAGGACCTTCTCGGCGATCGCGATCTGCTCGCCGCGGCTGGCCAGATCGGCCCGGCTGGCGTACTTCTGGCCGCCGTAGCCGTTCCAGGTGCCCTTGGAGAACTGCAGGCCACCGTAGTAGCCGTTGCCGGTGTTGATGTGCCAGTTGCCGCCGGACTCGCACTGGGCGATGGCGTCCCAGTTCACGCTGGCCGCGCTGGCTGGCGCGGCCGGGCCGAGGATCGCGGCGGCACCGGTGGCCGCGCCGACGACGAGCGCCCCGACGGCGACCCGACGGCGGCCGGTCCGGCGGTGACGTGCGCTGTGTTCAGTTGCCATGGATTTCCTCCACGCCGACGAGGTGAGCTGTCGGGTTCGGGCCGAGGAGCCCGGCCGCCGGTCGGCGGCTTCACCCCGAGGTGTCGAGCACCGAGGAACGTGTGGGTCCCCCGCTCCCGCCTGAGGTCCAGGTACCACGGGGGCCGGCGGCGGAATTAGGCGTTACCGGTCCGTGGTGTCCGCGATCGCGAACGGATACGACGTTAGGAATGATTTCGGACGATCGCCCACTTCTTGTGAAGTTCTTCACCCGGCCGAGCGAAGGCGGGGATTTCCGAGTTGCGACGCTCCCGAACATGCAATAGGGAGGCCGCCGGGTCGACTGCCCGACGGCCTCCGCGGACCCGTTCAGTACGTCAGGCCGTAGCCCTGGGCGAAGAGCGGAACCTGCCCGTCACCGGCGTTTATGGGCTGCTGGCTGACCGAGTTCATCCAGGTCATCGGCAGTTTCCCGGTGGGCGCGGCGCCGAAGAGGACGTCGGCCACGCCGGCACCCTCGGTGCCCGGCAGCCAGGACGCCAGCAGCGCGTCCCATCTGGGCAGCTCGGTGGCGATGTCCATCGGCCGGCCGGACACCAGCACCACGATCACCGGCACGCCGGCGTTGCGCAGGGTGGCGATGGTGCGCAGGTCCTCCCGGTCCAGGCTCATGCTGCCGGTCCGGTCGCCCTGGCCCTCGGCGTACGGCGTCTCGCCGACGACGGCGATCGCGGCCCGGTAGCTGCCGTCGATACCGGTGCCGCGCTGGTTGTAGGTGACCGTCGTGGTCGGACCGACCGCGGCCCGGATGCCCTGCAGGATCGTGGTGCCCGGCGTGATGTTGCCGGAGGAACCCTGCCAGGAGATGGTCCAGCCGCCACTCTGGTTGCCGATGTTGTCCGCGTTCCGGCCGGCCACGAAGATCTTGTTGTCGGCCCGGGCCAGCGGCAGCACGCTGCCGGTGTTCTTCAGCAGCACCTGCGACTCGCGGACGGCCTGCCGGGCGAGCGCGCGGTGGCTGACACTGCCGACCGTGGGGGTCCAGCTCCGGTCGGTGTACGGCCGCTCGAAGAGGCCCAGCTCGAACTTCTTGGTCAGGATCCGCCGGTTCGCGTCGTCGATCCGGCTCAGCGGCACGTGGCCGTTCTGCACCTCGGCACGCAGGGTGCTGATGAAGGTCTTCCAGGCGGCGGGCACCATCACCATGTCGATGCCGGCGTTGACCGCGGCGGTGACCTCGGCGGCGGTGAAGCCGGCGGCGCCGTCGATCTGGTCGATGCCGTTCCAGTCGGAGACGACGAAGCCGGTGAAGCCGAGCTCACCCTTGAGGACGGTGGTGATCAGGTACCGGTTGCCGTGCGTCTTCACGCCGTTCCAGCTGCTGTACGAGATCATCACGACCCGACGCCGCGCTGCACCGCGGCCTGGAACGGTGGCAGGTGGACGGTCCGCAACTCGGCCTCGGTCAGCTGGGTGTCGCCCTGGTCGTCGCCGCCCGCGGTGCCCCCGTCGCCGAGGTAGTGCTTGGCGGTGGCCAGCACTGACGTGGGCCCGCCGAGTGACGGGCCCTGGAGCCCGGTGATCAGCGTGGTCATGTTGGAGGGGAGGTCCGGCGTCTCGCCGAACGATTCGTAGGTGCGGCCCCAGCGGTCGTCGCGGGCCACGCAGAGGCACGGCGCGAAGTCCCAGTCGACACCGGTGCCGGAGACCTCCTCGGCCACCGCCTGGCCGATCTGCTGGACCAGGGCCGGGTCGCGGGTCGCCCCGAGGCCGATGTTGTGCGGGAAGATGGTCGCGGCGACCACGTTGTTGTGCCCGTGCACCGCGTCCACCCCGTAGATCATCGGAATGGCGAGCGGAGTGGCGAGGGCGCCCCGCTGGAAGCCGTCGTACATGTCGGCCCAGCTGGTGGCGGTGTTGGGCGAGGGCGCGGAGCCGCCACTGGAGAGGATCGAGCCCAGCCGGTAGGTGGTCAGGTCGGCGGCGGTCACCGAGCCCCGCTCGGCCTGGGTCATCTGGCCGATCTTCTCGTCCAGGGTCATCCGGGCGAGCAGGTCGGCGACGCGGGTGGCGACGGGCAGGGTCGGGTCCTGGTACGGGTAGGTGGCGGCGTTGGCCGGGCGCGCGGGCACGGCCAGGGCGGTCACGGCGACGAGGAGCAGGGCGAGGCTGAACGGACGGTGGACACGGTGGTGGCGGGTCACAGGTCACTCCTCCCGGAGGAACGGTCATGCCGTTGTCCGGCACCATATGCCACCCGGACATCGACGGACACCGCTGAACGACCCGAGCTGTGAACAATCCTGCCGATTCCTCCGGTCCCGTGAGCACCGGCTGCCGGCCAGGGCTCGTGAGCACCGGCTGCCGGCCAGGGCTACGGTGGCGGGGTCCGCCGGCACGACGCAGCCGACGACCCACCGGCGGCGCGGATCGGGGCGAGGTGGCGGAGCGGACATGACCGACTACGGGCACGAGCTGATCTTCGGCGGCTTCCTCACGCCCGCCGCCGACGACCCGGCGCGGGTGGTCGCCCTCGCCAAGCTCTGTGAGCAGGTCGGCCTGGACCTCGCCACCTTCCAGGACCACCCGTACCAGCCGAATCTCCTCGACACCTGGACGCTGATGTCGTACCTGGCGGCGGCGACCAGCCGGATCCGCCTTGCCGGCAACGTGCTGAACCTGCCGCTGCGCCAGCCGGTGGTGCTGGCCCGCAGCGTGGCCAGTCTGGACCTGCTCACCGGCGGCCGGGTCGAGCTGGGCCTCGGCGCGGGCGCCTTCTGGGAGGCGATCGAGGCCGCCGGGGGACGTCGCCGCACGCCGCGCCAGGCGGTGGACGCGCTGGACGAGGCGATCCGGGTCATCCGGGAGGTCTGGGCCACCGACCGGCGGGGCATGGTCCGGGTCGACGGGGAGCACTACCGGGTGGTCGGCGCGAAACGCGGGCCCGCGCCGGCGCACGAGGTGGGGATCTGGGTCGGCGCGTACAAGCCGCGGATGCTGCGGCTGGTCGGCCGGGCGGCGGACGGCTGGCTGCCGTCGCTGGCGTACCTGCCCAAGGGGCCGGCCGAGCTGGCCGAGCTCAACGCGCTGGTCGACGACGGCGCCGAGGCGGCGGGGCGGGATCCCCGGTCGGTACGGCGGCTGCTCAACGTCTCCGGGCGGTTCACCCCGTCCCGCTCCGGCTTCCTCGTCGGGCCGCCGGAGCAGTGGGTGGAGGAGCTGGCCGGCCTCGCCCTCGACCACGGCACGTCCGGGTTCGTCCTCGCCGCCGACGACCCCACCGCCATCCAGCTGTTCGCGCAGGAGGTGGCGCCCGCCGTACGCGAGCTGGTCGCCGCCGAGCGCGCCGAGCCCGGCAGCCGCGCCGAGGCCGTCGAGGAGCAGCGCGAGGCGGTCCAGGCCGGCGGCTCCACCACGCTCGCCGTCACCGCCACCCCGGATCCGGGGGTACGGCTGACCGACCATCAACTGTGGGACGAGTCCACCCGCCCGGCCGCCCCGCTGCCGCCGGCCGGGCACGTCTACACCCCGCACGCCCAGGCCGTCGGCGCACACCTGGTCGACGTGCACGACCACCTGCGCCAGGAGCTCGGGCAGGTGCGTGACCTGCTCGAGCAGGTCCGGCGCGGGGTGGTCTCCGCCGGTGCGGCACGGGCCGTGCTCAACGAGATGACCATGCGGCAGAACAACTGGACGCTGGGGGCGTACTGCGCCGCGTACTGCACGGCGGTGACCCAGCACCACGGGCTGGAGGACAACTCGATCTTCCCGCACCTGCGCCGTTCGGACCCGGGGCTGGGCCCCGTGCTCGACGCCTGGCGGCGGAGCATGTGGTGATCCACGACGTGGTGGAGGGCGTGGACCGGGCCCTGGTGGACCTGATCCGCAACCCGGGCGACTTCACCGAGCTCCAGAAGGCGGTGGACGTCCTCACCGACACCCTGCTGTCGCACCTGTCGTACGAAGAGCAGAACATGGTCGAGCCGCTTGCCCGTTACGGCTTCTACGCCGGTCAGGTGTGACGGCCGGGCACACCCGGCTCGTCGCCGTATTCCCGATGGCGCCGGCCATCGGCGTGATCCAGCTGGCTTTGGTTTTCCTAAGTCAGCGGCGTACCGTCGTCCGCATGACGGACTTCCTCAAGCAGCGCGACGCCTGGTTGACCAGCAACTGCTCGATCGCCCGCGCGCTCGAGGTGGTGGGGAACCGGTCCACGCTCCTGCTGCTGCGGGAGGCGTCGTTCGGCACCCGCCGCTTCGACGACTTCGCCCGGCGGGTCGGCGTCAGCGAGCCGGTCGCCGCCGCGCGGCTGAAGCAGCTCGTCGCCGACGGCCTGCTCGAACGGCGCCCCTACCGCGAGCCCGGACAGCGCACCCGGGACGAGTACCTGCTGACCCCCAAGGGGCAGGAGCTGCTGCCGGTGCTCACCGCGCTGCGGCAGTGGGGGGACGCCTGGGCCGCCGACGAGGCCGGCCCCTCGGTCCGCGTCGAACACCACGACTGCGGCGCCGCCGTCCACGCCCGGCTGCGCTGCGAGGCCGGGCACGACGTGCCGCCCGACGAGATCGACGTCCGCCCGGGCCCGGGACTGCGACGGGCCTGACCGGTCAACCGGTCGCCATCCAACCCTCGACAATCAGGAGCAGCACATGAAGATCGCTGGACGCAGCGCCCTCGTCACCGGGGCCAACCGCGGCTTCGGCCGCCACCTCGCCGCCGAACTGGCGGCCCGCGGCGCCACCGTCTACGCCGGGGCCCGCAACCCGGACAGCGTCGACCTGCCGGGCGTCACCCCGGTCCGGCTGGACATCACCGACCCGGACTCGGTGGCCGCGGCCGCCGCGCTGGCCGGCGACGTCACGCTGCTGGTCAACAACGCCGGCATCAGCACCGGGGCCGACCTGCTCGACGCCGACCTGGCCACCATCCGGCTGGAGCTGGAGACCCACTTCCTCGGCACGCTGTCGATGGTGCGGGCATTCGCGCCGCGCATCGCCGCCAACGGCGGCGGGACCATCCTGAACATCCTCTCCGCCCTGTCCTGGGTGAGCTTCCCGCAGACGGGGGCGTACAGCGCCGCCAAGTCGGCCGAGTGGTCGATGACGAACGGCCTGCGGGTGCAGCTCGCCGACCGGGGCGTCCGCGTCGCTGGCCTGCACGTCGGCTACATGGACACCGACATGACGGCCAACGTCTCCGCTCCCAAGTCGGACCCGGCCGAGATCGCCCGGCTGGCCGTCGACGGGATCGAGGCCGACCGGTACGAGATCGTCGCCGACGAGACCTCCCGGCGCGTCCTCGCTGGCCTGTCCGGCGGGGTGGCCGCGATCTATCCCCAGCTGTCCTGACGACCGGACGCGCGGCGGGTCCCCTGGTGGGATCCGCGCGCGTCGCCGTCGACCGGCGCACAATGGCGGCATGCGACAGGGCTTCACTCACACGGCGGTCCTCGCGATGGCCCCGACGACGACCCGGCCGCCCCCGGGGCCGCCGTCACGAGCGTCCTCTGTGGTCACTGGGAGCACGAGGGGCCATGCCCGGTCGCGCCGCACCACACAGGGGCGGAACGGCACGGCGACGAGGTGCGCCTGCGCATCCTCTTCGCCGCCGAACCGCACCTGGAGGAGCGCGTGCGGCGCGACATCGACCGGGCCCTCACCGGCGGCGAGCTGACCGGCCCCGACGGGCGGACGTCGCGGTGGCGGCTGCTGAGCAGCGGGCCGGCCGAGCCGTCCACCCAGGAGGGGGCGCACCTGGCGCGACTGGCACGCGGTTGACGTTCTCTCCGCCCTAAAGGACGGAGATTCCCTCGACGGTGCGTGTGGAACAGCGCACAGCGTCCGAGCGGATTCCTGCTTCTCGGCGCGGTGCCGGCACGAATACCGGTCTTACCTGCGCTCCACAGGCGTTTAGGCTCTCGGCGCGTCCCGCCGCGAGCACGTTGATGGCCGCGTTGACGTCCCGGTCGTGAACCGCCCCGCAAGGGCAGGTCCATGACCGGAGGTTCAGCGGTTTGGGTCCGTCGATCCGGCCGCACATAGAGCAGGTTTGCGACGTGGGCACGAACCGGTCGATCTTTGTGAAGGTGCGCCCGTACCGGGCGGCCTTGTACTCCAGCATCGCCGTGAACTGTGTCCAGCCGGCGTCGTGCACGGACTTGGCCAGCCTGGTCCGGCCGAGACCGACGACGCACAGGTCCTCGACGTACACCGCTTGGTTGTCGCGGATGATCCGTGTCGAGAGTTTGTGCTGCCAGTCCCGCCGCGTGTCGGCCACCCGGGCGTGCGCCTGCGCCACCTTCACGACGGCCTTGGCGCGGTTGTTGCTGCCCCGCTGCTTGCGGGAAAGGTCCTGCTGCAACCGGCGCAGCCTGCGGGCGGCGCGGCGCAGGAACTTCGGGGCCGCGACCTTCGTGCCGTCGGAGAGCACGGCGAAGTGGGTGAGGCCCAGGTCGATACCCACCTCGGAGGCGACCGGCGGCAACGGCTCATCGCTGGCCTGGACGACGAATGAGGCGAAGTACCGGCCCACCGCATCCTTGATCACCGTCACCGAGCTGGGCTCGGCCGGCAAGGTCCGGGACCAGCGCACCGGCACGTCCCCGATCTTCGGCAGGCGCAACCGGCCGTTGTCCAGCACCGCGAACCGGGCGTTCCTGGTGAACCTGATGGCCTGCCGGTTGTCCTTACGCGACCGGAACCGCGGCGGCGCGACCTTGCGCCCCTTGCGCTTCCCGGACAGCGAGGCGAAGAAGTTGCCGTACGCCACGTTCAGGTCCGCGAGGGCCTGCTGCAACACCACCGACGACACCTCGCCCAGCCACGCCCGCTCGGGCGTCAGCTTGGCCCGGGTGATGACCTGCTTCGACAGGTCCCCGTCGCAGACGTACGGCTCGCCCGCCTCGTGGGCCTGCTGACGTGCGCGCAGCCCGTCGTTGAACACCACCCGCGCGCACCCGAACGCCCGAGCCAGCGCTTCCTGCTGGACGGGCGTCGGGTAGACGCGGTAGTTGTACCGCAACTGCACATCAGACAGTCTGGCAGCCGCCTATGACAGACATCGGCAGCGTCCGCACCGGCAGACACCGCGTCCTCGCCCTCCACACCCACTCGGTTTCGTGACGAAATGCCGGCACAGGGTGTTCGCCGACCGGGCACCTGATCCGGCTCGAAGAGATCATGCGCGCGGTGTGCGCCGACTTCGAGACCGAGCTCGTCGAGTTCACCGGCGAAGGCGAGCACGTGCACCTGCTGGTCAACTTCCCACCCAAGGCCGCCCTGTCGAAACTCGTCAACAGCCTCAAGGGCGTCTCCTCACCGTCCTGCGTCAGCACATCGAACAGCAGAACCGGCCGGGTTAGAGCACTGGCCCGCACCCCGGTAGCGCCCGTCAGTCGGCCGCAGCGCGGGCGCCGCGGCGACGGACGGCAGCGCCCTACAACGTGCGGGCGAGCCGATCGGCGAGGATCCGGGTGAACCGCGACGGGTCGGCCAGCTCCCCACCCTCGGCGAGCAGCGCCATGCCGTACAGCAGCTCGGCGGTCTCGGTCAGGGCCTCGGTGTCGGCGCCCTGCTCGTGGGCCTTGCGCAGCCCGGTGACGAGCGGGTGACCCGGGTTGAGCTCGAGGATCCGCTTGACCCGTGGCACCTCCTGCCCCATCGCCCGGTACATCTTCTCCAGGGTCGGGGTCATGTCGTGCGCGTCGCCCACCACGCAGGCCGGCGAGGTGGTCAGCCGGGAGGAGAGCCGGACCTCCTTGACGCTGTCGGCGAGCGCGCCGCTCAGCCAGGTCAGCAGCTCGGCGTAGTCCTTCCGCTCCGCCTCGGCCTGCGCCTTCTCCTCGTCGGTCTCCAGGTCGACCTGGCCCTTGGCCACCGAGCGCAGGGTCTTCCCGTCGTACTGGCCGACCCGCTCGACCCAGACCTCGTCGACGGGGTCGGTGAGGATCAGCACCTCGTAGCCCTTGGCGCGGAACGCCTCCAGGTGCGGCGAGTTCTCGATGGTGCTGCGGGACTCGCCGGTGGCGAGGTAGATCTCCGACTGGCCGTCCTTCATCCGCGCGACGTAGTCGCGCAGCGTGGTCAGCTCGGCCGGGTCGTGGGTGGAGGCGACCCGCACCAGGTCCAGCAGCGCCTCGGTGTTGTCCGGGTCCTCGAGCAACCCTTCCTTGACCACCGCGCCGAACTCCGCCCAGAAGGTGCGGTAGGACTCGGCCGACATCTCCTTGAGGGTGGCGAGGACCTTCTTGACCAGGCGCCGGCGCACGGCGCGGATCTGCCGGTCCTGCTGGAGGATCTCCCGGGAGATGTTCAGCGACAGGTCGTGGGCGTCCACGACGCCCTTGACGAAGCGCAGGTAGTTGGGCATGAGCGCGTCGCACTCGTCCATGATGAACACGCGCTTGACGTAGAGCTGCACGCCGCGGCGGCCCTGCGGGGAGAACAGGTCCAGTGGCGCGTGCGACGGCAGGAAGAGCAGCGCCTCGTACTCGAAGGTGCCCTCGCCGCGCATGTGGATGGTCTCGAGCGGGTCGGCCCAGTCGTGGCTGACGTGCTTGTAGAACTCCTGGTACTCGGCCTCGTCGACCTCGTCGCGGGACCGGGCCCACAGGGCTTTCATCGAGTTGAGGGTCTGCGTCTCGTGGCTGGTCGCGCCGTCCTCGCCGGGGCGCTCGACGGTCATCCGGATCGGCCAGGCGATGAAGTCGGAGTACCGCTTGACGATCTCCCGGATCGTCCACTCGGCGGTGTAGTCGTGCAGGTTGTCCTCGGTGTCGACCGGCTTGAGGTGCAGGGTGACGGAGGTGCCCTGCGGGGCCTCGTCGACCGCCTCGACCGAGTAGGTGCCCTCGCCGGTGGATTCCCACCGGGTGCCGCCGCTCTGCCCGGCCCGTCGGGTCAGCAGGGTGACCTTGTCGGCGACCATGAAGGTGGCGTAGAAGCCCACCCCGAACTGGCCGATCAGTTCCTGCGAGGCGCCGGCGTCCTTCGACTCGCGCAGCTTGCGCAGCAGCTCTGCCGTGCCGGACTTGGCGATCGTGCCGATCAGCCCGACCACCTCGTCGCGGGACATGCCGATGCCGTTGTCCCGCACGGTGAGCGTACGGGCGTCCTTGTCGACCTCGATCTCGATGTGCAGGTCGGCGGTGTCGACGGCGAGATCCTTGTCGACCATCGACTCCAGCCGGAGCTTGTCCAGCGCGTCCGACGCGTTCGAGATGAGTTCGCGCAGGAAGACGTCCTTGTTCGAGTAGATCGAGTGGACCATCAGCTGGAGCAGCTGACGGGCCTCGGCCTGGAACTCCAACGTCTCGACCCGGTCGCTCACACCGACTCCCTTCCCTCGTGCGGCCCTTCCGGCGAACAGGATACGAGCCGTGCCGGCGTGGGCGGCGGAGGGTGGCCGGAGTCGGGTCTGGTCCAACCAGTTGACGGGTTGATGTGTCCGGGGCCACACTGCTGCCCATGGCCTTCGCCCCCGTCCCCCGCGCCTCCGTCTCCGACCACGTCTTCGGTCAGCTCCGCGACGCCATCGTCAGCGGTCGCTACCGGCCGGAGGAGACGCTGCCCGGCGAGCGGGAGCTGGCCGCCGCGTTCGCGGTCAACCGGCACGCCGTGCGGGAGGCGCTGCGCCGGCTCCAACAGCTCGGGCTGGTCCGGGTCAGCCAGGGCGGCGCGACCCGGGTGCTGGACTGGCGGGTGCACGCCGGGCTGGACCTGGCGCTGTCGCTGACCCAGTCGGGCGACGTACTCCCGGTGGCGACGCTGGTCCGCGACATGCTGGAGATGCGGGCGTGCGTCGGGACCGACGCGGCCCGGCTCTGCGCCGAGCGCGGCGAGCCGGCGGCCACGGCCGCGGTGGTCCGGGCCGTCGAGGAGTACGCCGCGCTCGCGCCCGACCTGCCGCGGATGGCCGAGGCCAACATCGCCATGTGGCGGCTGATCGTCCGCGGCTCCGGCAACACCGCCTACCTGCTGGCCTTCAACAGCCTGGTGGCCGGCACGCTCGCCGTGGGCGACGTCCCGCCCGAGGGCCGGGCCGCCGAACTGCTCGATGTCGCCGCCCACCGCCGGCTCGCCGCGGCCATCGCCGCCGGGCAGGGCGCGGCTGCCGCCCGGCACGCCCGGGCGCTGCTGACGGCCCCGGTCACCACCCCCACCACCCCGTCCGCGTCCGTCCGGAAGGGAAGCCCGAGCTTGACATCTTCCCGGCCCTAAAGGACTGGGATTCCCACGGTCGCCCGTGGGGTTTCCTGCTTCGTCACCGACCGCCTCGTCCGGGAGGTCTCCCGTTGAGGTCTTACACCAGCTCCACAGGCCGACGCCGCCAGCCCGGCGGCCAGAATGTTTCGCGCCGCGTTCACGTCACGGTCGTGGATGGCGCCGCAGGCGCACGTCCAGGTGCGGACGTGCAGCGGCATCGTGTCCCGAACGGTTCCGCAGGTCGAGCACAGTTTGGAGGAGGGGAACCAGCGGTCGACCACGATCACCTTGCGGCCGTACCACTGGGCCTTGTACTCCAGCATGCTGCGGAACTCGCGCCACGCCGCGTCGCTGATGGCGCGGGCAAGTGTGTGGTTTTTCAGCAGGTTCCGAACGGCAAGGTCCTCGATCACGATCGTTTGGTTTTCACGAACGAGCCGAGTGGTGATCTTATGCAGGTGGTCGCGTCGCCGGTCGGCGATGCGAGCGTGAACCTTGGCGACCTTGCGGCGGGCCTTGTCCCGGTTCGCCGAGCCCTTGACCTTCCGCGACAGCTGCCGCTGGGCGCAGGCTTGCCGGGCACGATCGCGCTGCTCATACCGGGGGTTGGTGATCTTTTCCCCGGTCGACAGGGCCAGCAGGTGGTCAAGCCCGACGTCTATCCCGATCGCCCGGTCGGTGGCGGGAAGCGGCTGCACGGACGGGTCCTCGTACAGCAGGGACACGAACCAACGCCCAGCCGCGTCCTGAGACACGGTCACCGTCGACGGCTGTGCCCCCTCGGGGAGACGTCGGGACCACACGATATGCAGCGGCTCCGCCATCTTCGCCAGCGTCAGCTCGCCGTCCCGCAAGCGGAAAGCGCTGGTGGTGTACTCCGCCGACTTCCGCGATCTCTTCCGGCTCTTGAATCGCGGGTATTTTGCGCGTTTGGCGAAGAAGTTGGTGAAGGCCGTCTGAAGGTGCCGCAGGGCTTGTTGGAGCGGAACGGAGGAAACCTCGTTGAGGTAGGCCAGGTCCTCGGTCTTCTTCCACGCGGTCAGCATCGCCGACGTGGCGTTGTAGGTGACGCGTTCCTGCTGGAGCTTCCAGGCCTCGTTACGCGCCGCCAAGGCAAGGTTGTAGACCTTCCGCACGCAGCCGAACGTGCGCGACAGCTCAGCTGCCTGCGCCTCCGTCGGATAGAAGCGGTACTTGAACGCCCGCTTCACACGCCTGGTCCTCATGCCTCTCGGACTATCGCAACAGGGTGTGACAACCTGCGGGCTCTCGGGAAGGGCCACCAGTCCGCGTTGCCGGTGAACCGGCTACCCTGCCCTGCTCCGCAGGAGTCCGATTCCTCCCCGCCTAAAGGACGGTTTTCCTCGAAGGAGTTCAGATGATCCCCGCCGTGCTCTACGCCGTCCCGGCGTTCCTGCTGCTCATCATCGTCGAGGCCCTCTCCTACCGGTTCGCGCCGGACGACGACGAACGCGGCTACGAGCTGCGCGACACCACCACCAGCCTCTCCATGGGGCTGGGCAGCCAGGTGATCGGCTTCCCGTGGAAGCTGGCCACCGTCGGCCTCTACGCCGGGCTCTGGACCCTCGCCCCGATCCACCTCTCCCCCGGCAACTGGTGGACCTGGGTGCTGCTCTTCTTCGCCGACGACCTGGCCTACTACTGGTTCCACCGGCTGCACCACGAGGTACGGGTGCTCTGGGCCAGTCACGTCGTGCATCACTCCAGCGTCTTCTTCAACCTCTCCACCGCGCTGCGGCAGAGCTGGACGCCGATGACCTCGCTGCCGTTCTGGCTGCCCCTCGCCCTGCTCGGTATCCCGCCGTGGATGATCTTCCTCCAGCAGTCGATCAGCCTGCTCTACCAGTTCTTCCTGCACACCGAGCGGGTCAACGTGCTGCCGCGGCCGATCGAGTGGATCTTCAACACCCCGTCGCACCACCGGGTCCACCACGGCGCCAACACCGAGTACCTGGACCGCAACTACGCCGGCATCCTGATCGTCTGGGACCGGCTCTTCGGCACCTTCGAGCCGGAACGCGCCACCGTCCGGTACGGGCTGACCAAGAACATCACCACCTACAACCCGTTGCGGGTGGCCACCCACGAGTACGCCGCGATCTGGGCGGACGCCCGGCGGGCCACGTCCTGGCGGCACCGGCTCGGCTACGTGCTCGGCCGGCCCGGCTGGCAGCCCGCCCGGTGAGGCGGCGCTGGCTCGGGGCGTTCGGAGGCGTCGCCGCCGCCGAACTGGTCGGCGTCGCGTTCGGCCTGACCGCGGTGCAGTGGCTGGCCAAGCCGCTGCTGGCGCCGCTGCTGCTGGGATACCTGTACAGCGCCCGGCGGCGGGTCGATCCGGTGGCGGTCGGGCTGGTCTTCGCCACCGCCGGGGACGTGGCGCTGCTGGTGCCGGGACGGCGGGCGTTCCTGGTCGGGATGGGTTGCTTTCTGGTCACCCAGCTCGCCTTCCTGACCGCGTTCGTCCGGCACGCCGGCCGCCGGTCCCGGCCGTGGTGGCGTACCTGGCGCTCTGGGCGGTGGCCAACGCGCTGCTCTGGGGCGCGCTGGGGCCGCTGCGGGTGCCGGTGCTCGGCTACAGCCTGGCGCTGTCCCTGATGGCGGCCGCCGCTGCCGGGGTGTCCCGGCGGGCGGCCCTCGGCGGCGCGCTCTTCCTCGGCTCCGACCTGCTGATCGGGCTGGGCGCGGCCGGCGTCGCGGTGCCCGGCCAAGGGCTGCTGGTGATGGCGACCTACAGCGCGGCGCTGCTGCTGATCACCACCGCCTGGGCGCACCGGCCGACGGACGGCCCGTCGTCGACGGCGGCGGCGCCGGCCGTCCCGATCGTCCACCCGTCGCGCTGAGCGCCCCCGACCAGCCCCGACCGGTATCCTGCTCCGGGTCGACGAAGGGGAGGTGGGCGTGTCCAGGGACACCGGGCGCAAGCTCGTCGCCTCCAACAAGAAGGCGCGGCACGACTACACGATCCTCAAGACCTACGAGGCGGGGATCGTGCTGGCCGGCACCGAGGTCAAGTCGCTGCGCGAGGGGCGGGTGTCGCTGGTCGACGCGTTCGCCCAGGAGCGCGACGGCGAGATCATGCTGTACGGCCTGCACATCGCCGAGTACGGCTACGGCACCTGGACGAACCACCAGCCCCGGCGCACCCGCAAGCTGCTGCTGCACCGGGTGGAGATCGCCCGGATCCTGGAGAAGCTGCGCGAGGGCGGCGGCGGGTTGACCCTGGTGCCGCTGTCGATGTACTTCGCGGGCGGCTGGGCCAAGGTCGAGCTGGGCCTGGCCCGGGGCCGCAGGTCGTACGACAAGCGGCAGGCCCTCGCCGAGCGGGATGCCAACCGGGAGATAGCCCGGGAGCTGGGCCGACGCCTCAAGGGGGCGCGCCGCCCCGCCCGGTGAGGGACGGTACGGACCGAGGCCCGGCCCCCACCACGGGGAGCCGGGCGTTGGTTCGGGTGGCGGTGTCAGTCGGTGCAGGAGGGCTCGTCGAAGTGCCCCGGGGTGCTCGGATAGGCCGCCCCGGCGCCCTGCTCCCGGTTGTCCCTCGGATAGACGTAGGACAGCTCCAGGAAGGCCGAGGTGCCCGCGGTGGTCACATCGGACGGGGTGCGACCCGCGCCGGTGGCCCAGGCCAGCCTGGTGAGGAAGTCCTGCATCGCCGGGCTGTGCTGGCGGATGTCGTTGAATCCGCCGTACGCGGCGTTGCAGTGGGTGTACAGGTTGTACGCGCCGTTCCAGTCGAAGAGCCGGTCACCGTTGTTCGGGCCGTTCGCCGTGACGTCGCCCTGGAGCACGTCCCGGTCCCAGCCGCCGTAGATCCAGTCGGTGCCGTGGTGGTGCTGGTTGTCGGCCAGGACGTCGTTGTCCAGGTTCGTCATCTCGAACCAGCGGCACGGGTCGACGGTCCCCGCGGCGGTGGTCTGCGGCCAGGCCCCGGCGGCGCAGTCGTCCGGGTACGAGCCGCGCGGCCGGAAGTCCAGCAGGTCGGAGCCGAGCACCGCGTCCGCCGCCGGTCCGCTGGTCGTTCCGGCGCCGCCGAACAGGTGATCCACGTACTGGTCGCGGTCCCCCCGGGCGGCGGCGCTGAAGACACCGTCGACCTGGCACTGCGGCTCGGCCGCGTCGAGCACCGGGTCGCAGCCCTTGCCGCCCCACAGCACGTCGGAGCCCTCCGAGCCGAACAGTTCGTCGCCGCCGCTGTCGCCGTTGGCGACGTCGTCGCCGAAGCCGCCGTGGATGTTGTCCGCCCCGGCGCCGCCGCGGATGAAGTCACCCGCGCCGGCGGTCAGCCCGGCGTACGGCATGGGCGCCGAGGTGGGGTCGCCGATCCAGGCGTCGCCGTCGGTGTCGTGCAGCAGGTCCACCCGCCGGTCGTAGCCGCCGGCCCGGAACCCGGTGTACGTCTCCTGCGGCACCGACGACAGGGTGGCGGTGAAGCCCAGCGCCGCCACGTCGTCGGCGTTGAGGTACTGGTTCACCACGCCGCCCCGGTCGCCGAGGATGGCGTCCCGGCCGTCGTCGCCGTAGAGGGTGTCGACGCCCAGCTCACCGAAGAGGTCGTCGTCGCCGTCCCCGCCCCGGATGGTGTCGTCGCCGTCCTGGCCCCACACCCCGTCGTTGCCGGCGTCGCCGTAGAGCTGGTCGTTGCCGAACGCGCCGGCCGGCTCGCAGGTGGGCTGGGCGGTGGTGCAGAACCGGGTGGACGGCCCCGGCAGCGCCGGGTCGTGGGTCCGCGCCGCCGTGGCGTCCGCCGGCACCGCACCGGTCGGGTACCGCTCGGTGTAGACCCGCTCGGCGGACTTCCCGTCGACCGTGGTCACGGTACGCAGCAGCGAGCCGTTGTCGCCGAGGAGCACGTCGTCGCCGCCGTTGCCCTCGACCACGTCGACGGTGTCCCGGAAGCCGGCCGCTGAGCTGCGCCGATCAGGTCGTCCTGCCCGGCCGGCGCGCCGGTTCCGACCAGGTCGGCCGCGGCGGCCGGGTCACCCGGCCAGCCCGGGTCGGCAGCGGGGCGACCGTGGCACGGCCCGCCGCGGCGAGGGCGATGTCGCCGCGCAGCACGTCCGCGCCGCCGTTGCCCTCCAGGTAGTCGCCGTTCCCGTCGCCGGTCAGCGCGTCGTCGCCGTCCTGGCCCCAGAGGGTGTCGACGCCGTCGCCGCCGCTGATCCGGTCCGCGCCGTACCGGTTGGCGGTGACCGCCGCCCGGTCCAGCAGCACCACGATCCGCGGGCCGAACGGTGCGCCGTCGGCGCCGAGCCGGACGGTCACCGAGGTCGGCTGCTCACCGGTGAGCGGGCGCAGCACCGCGCCGTTGTCGCCGATGACCGCGTCGGAACCGGGTCCGCCGAAGAGGGCGTCCGCGGTGTCCGGCTGGCCGCTGGTGGTCGCGCCGGTCCCGTCGTACGCGGTGCTGGAGCCGCCGACGAGGTCGTCGTCGCCGGCGTCGCCCTCGACCCAGTCCGAGCCGGGGCCACCCTCGGCGAAGTCCGCGCCCGCGTCGGCGTGCACCCGGTCCGGTCCGCCCTGGCCGAGGATCACGTCGTCGGCGTCCCCACCGGAGATGAGGTCACCGCCGCTGGTGCCGGCCGCCGGGGTGAACCCGAGGTCGAGCAGGGTGACCTTGCGCGGCGGACCGGCCCGGCCCTGGGTGACCCGGGTCGCGTCGGCGGTGGCCGGCGTGAACCGGGCGTTGTCCCCGGCGATCAGGTCGGTGTCGGCGTCGCCGTACAGCTCGTCGCCGACGTCGGGGCGGCCGGTGCCGGCGGCGGGCTCCTGCCCGGAGCCGCCGACGATCTCGTCCCTGCCGAGGTCACCGTGGACCAGGTCGGCGCCGTTGTTCCCCTCGAGCTGGTCGTCCCCGGCGTCACCGTTGATCCGGTCGTCGCCCAGGCCGCCGTACGCGACGTCGGCGTCCGCGCCGCCGGAGATCACGTCCCCGGCGCCGCGCCGGGGACGTCACCGGCCAGGTCCAGCGGGTACGGCCCGACGTCCCCGATGCGCGGGGTGCCGTTGTCGCCGACGATCCGGTCGACGCCGTCCTCGCCGTAGAGGAGGTCCCGGCCGTCGCTCACCCCGGCGGCGCGGCCACCGCCGTAGAGCACGTCGGCGTCGGGGCCGCCGAAGACCTGGTCGGCGCCCTCGTTGCCCTCGGCGGTGTCCACGCCGGCGCCGCCGTAGAGGCCGTCGTCACCGGCGTTGCCGAAGAGCAGGTCGGCACCGTCGTCGCCGTGCAGCTGGTCGACGCCGGCCGCGCCCCAGACCCGGTCGGCGCCGCCGCCCAGGTGCAGGGTGTCGTCGCCGAGCTGACCGCAGGCGCGGTCGTCGCCGCCGCCGAGGTCGGCCCGGTCGGCGCCGCTGCCGGCGGAGACGATCTCGGCCCCGGCGCCGCCGAGGATGAGGTCGGCCGCGCCCTGGTCGGCGGGGGCCGGCTGGCCGCCCGCGAGGGTGGCGTCGGCGCAGGTCTCGGCGGGCAGGTGCCGGTCGCCGAAGACCGTCGCCCCGCCGTCGCCGCCGATCACGTGGTCGCTGCCGAGGCCGCCGACCAGCAGCTTCGTCTGCGACTGCGTGCCGGTCGGCAGGGGATCGTGGGTGACCTGCCGGAACGGGCCGTAGCCGTCGGAGCCGCCCGGCTCCCCGATCGCCGACGGTTCGGCGATCACGTAGTCCTCGTCGGGCCCGCCGAACAGCTCGTCGGTGCCGTAGCCACCCACCAGCACGTCGTCGCCGCCGTAGCCGTACACCCTGCCGGTCTGGCCGTTGGCGGAGTGGGAGACGACCAGGTCGGTGCCGGCGCTGCCGTGCACGGTGTCCTGACCTGCCCCGGTGTCGACCCGGTTGGTCAGCCCGGCGTCGCCGCTGCCGGCCTGGTCGGCGTCGGCCGGCACGGTGGTGTCGTACGTGTGGATGGTGTCGTCGTTCTTGCCACCGTTGACGGTGTCCCCGCCCGGACCGCCGACGAGGACGTTCTTCCCGCTCGGCCGGTCGTCGAGGACCACGCCGAGCACGTCGTCGCCGCCGTTGCCGTAGACCCGGTTGGTGCCGTGGCCGACGGTGACGTGGTCCACGGCGCCGGCCGGGTCGCCGGTGGGGTCGGTCAGCGTGGTCCAGTCGATCAGCCCGGTGAGGCTGGTGTCGCCGACCGAGGTGTGCACGGTGGTGGCCGCGCGGTTGCTGCCGCCGAGGCCGCTGTCGCCGGCCACCACGTCGTTGCCGTCGCCGGTGGTGACGGTGTCCTGGCCGGGTCCGCCGGCGACCCGGCTGACGGCGCCGGCGGCCTCGGTGGTGACGATGACGTCGTTCCCGCCGCGTCCGTCCACGTAGGCCGGTCCGGTGCCGGTGCGGATCTGGTCCTTGCCGTCGGAGCCGAGCACCACCGCGGTCTTGTCGAAGGCGGAGGTCTTGGTGCCGTCGCCGCTGGTGTCGCCGTCGCCGAGCAGGAGCACCGACATGGACGTCTTGTCCGGGTCGGCGACCTGGTAGCCCCGCCCGTCGACGACCACCCGGGTCAGGTTCGGGTCGAGGAACTCCTGCTTGCGGCCGAGGGCCTCGACGGCGAAGCCGTCGAAGTCGTCGCTGGCGCCCTCGGCGCCCGCCTCGGCGTAGTGCAGGGCGTACACCTTGATCACGTCACCGGCGTAGGTGCCGGAGCCGTTGTCCCAGGCCTTGTCCCCGCGCTGCTCCTTCTTGCCGAACTTGCCGGCGAAGACCACCAGCGTGTCCCCGACCGTGCCGCCGAGCTCCGGTGGCTTGGGTTTGCAGTCCGGTTGCGCCCGGAAGTCGAGCAGGGTCGCGTCGACCAGGGTGAAGTCGAAGGTCTTGGAGAACAGGAACAGGTCGATGGTGATGTAGACCTTGAGGAAGACCGACAGCTGCCCGCTGGTGGTGAAGAGGCAGACCGGGTTCACCAGCAGCGCCTGGAGGAACTCGCTGGTGCGGAACTTGCCGTCGTTGTTCGGGTCGTTCCAGCTGAAGCCCACGGTCAGCCGGATGCCGCCCTGGATGCCGGCCTTGACGATCAGCACGCTCACCTCGGCCCCGGCGGCGATCTCGCCGCGCAGGGTGACCACCGGGACGGGCTTGCCGCTGCTGTCGGCGGTCTTGAAGTAGAGCCCGTCGAGGAGGCTGACCGCGTCGATCGCGGTGCCGTCGTTGGCGGCCTCGATCGCGTGCCGGATGCCCGCGGTGTCCAGTCCGGCGATGAACCGGGCGGTCACCGAGGCGCTGCCGGCGAGGGTGATCAGCACCGGCGGCGGGGCGTAGACCGGCCCGAACGACTGCCGCCAGCTGAAGCCCAGCGCGAGCGGGCCGGAGTCGAAGCTGACCAGCTCCACGTCCTGCCCCATCAGCAGCCCGAACAGGGAGCCCGGGTTGTCGAAGATCGGGAAGCTGAACCCGGTCTTCTGCGCGTTGGACCTGCCGTCGGCCGACGGGGTGAAGAGCTTCTCCCCGTCGTCGCCGGCGGCGGTGTCCACCGCCGACTTGACCTCGGCCGCCGACTTCGCCCGGGTGAACGGGTCGTCCCGCTTGATCAGGCTCTCCGCCGAGGCTGGCGACACCTCGGTGGTGAGCGCCCTGGCCGGGTCGACCAGGAACTGGCCGAGCGGGATGGAGCAGCCGGCGTCGCAGTCGGGTATCCGGTTCACGAAGGTGATCACCGCGCGGACGGTGTCGATGAAGTCGAGCTTCGGGCCGTCGTTGAGGGTGCTGAACGTCTTGGCGAGCCAGACCAGGGTGATGTCCGGTCCGCCGGTGGCCTTGGAGAGGTCCGACAGCACCGGAATCGGCGCGTAGAGGGTGTCGATGACGGGCTGCAGCGGGCCGGTGACGGCCTTGAGCTTCTCCACCACCGGCTTGAGGATCTTGTCGAAGAAGGCGCCGGCGTCCAGCGCGATGTCGGTGAAGGTGACCTGCAACGGCGTGCTGACACCGTTGCCCGTCGCGGTCAGCCCGCCCTGCTTGTGTGCCAGGCCCCACTTGAGCCCGAAGCGGGCGCTGATGCCGGGCAGCGCGGAGCCCACCTCGTCGCCGGTGTTCAACACCGCCGCCAAGTTCCAGTCGATGTTGACCTTGGCGGTGAGGTCGGTGGCGAGCAGCGCGCCCAGGTCGCCGAATTCGGCGAGCGTGAGCTTGGCGTCGGCGTCCGCGGTGCAGTCGGCGGTGACCGCCGGGTCGAAGCAGCTCTTCTCCCCCGGCGCGCCCTTCAGGTCGATGCCGAAGTACGCCTTCACCAGCGGGTCGGTGCCCTGCTTGGTGGCGTTGACCTGGATGAAGGCGAGCTGGGCGGCGAGGTCCCCGGTGGTGTCGAACTGGGCGCCGATCTGCACCTCTGGCGTGGTGTCCCCGTCGTGGGTGGGGACGTAGAAGCCCTCGTCCCGGTCGAGCACCAGGTCCAGGTGCAGCTTCCAGCCGAGCGCGGCCCGGATGCCGTCGGGGGCGCCCTTCTTCGCCTTCAGGGACAGGCCGGGGATGCCCAGATCGAGCGGCACGTTGACGCCGAGGCACTTGTTGCTGTCGCCGGCGTCCTTGCAGCCGTCCGCCGCCGAAGGCGCGCCCCGGGAGGTGGTGAGCTTGATCCGGATCGACCGGAAGTCCTCCGGCTGGCAGGGCTCGGCCACCCCGGTGCGGCAGCCGACCACCGCGCTCACGCCCGGGTCGAGCTCCTTGAGCACATCGTCGAGGGCGGCCTGCAGGCCGGCGCTGTCCAGCGTGGCGTTGGCCAGCACCGGGCCGATCGCGGCCTTGACGTCCTCGCGGAGCTGCGCCACGAACTTCTGGCCCTGTTGCAGGTCGTCGCCGACCAGGGGCAGCTTGCCGTCGAAGCTGGCCAGCCGCAGCGCCTCCTCCACCTTGGCCAGGTAGCCGTCGATGCCGACGTTGAAGTCGGTGAGCTTCATGGTCAGGTTGGCGAAGCAGGAGGCGAGGTCCGGGGTGTTCGCGGTGGCCGTCAGGTCCAGGCCCATGGTGAAGGTGAGCAGGTTGGTGGCGTCGGCCGGCTCGCAGTTGTCGACGAACAGCGGGGCGCGGGCGCAGATCGGCACCGTGTCGCCGCCGGTCCCGCCGCCGCAGTCGACGCCCGCGGTGGTGAACTGCGGGGTCACCCCGAACAGGCCGCTGATCGGTCCGTCCTCGGTGAGGCCGCCGAGCCCGACGCTGAGGTTGGCCTTCACGGTGGCGAAGTCCGGGTCCTTGCCCAGGTTGAGGGCGAGCGGGCCGACCCGGGCGGCGATCGCGCCGTCGGTCACCCCGCCGGAGACGGTGACGCTGGCCGAGGAGGTGTGGTCCAGCAGCGGCGCGGCGTCCAGCCGCAGCGGCAGCAGCAGGCCCAGCTTGGCGCGGGCATCGACGTCGAGGGCGAAGGTGCCGGAGCTGTCCAGGCTGATCAGGTCGCGGGCGCCGTCCCAGGCGAAGGCGAGCGGCCCGCCGGTCTGGAAGTTCCGCTTCCAGTCCAGCCCGATCCGCAGGAACGGTCCACCCGCGCGCTGGTCCAGGGTGAAGCTGACCCCGCTGCCCGCGCCGATGGCGTTGTTCAGCCCGTCGAGGGCGTCCTGCAGGTTGTCCGGGGGCGCGGCGAGCAGCCGGTCCAGCGCGTCGGCCAGCTCGGGTCGCAGCGCGTACGCCGAACCGTCCTCGGGCTTCGGCGTGCCCGCCGCGTCGATCCGCAGCGTCTGCCCGTCGACCCGGTCCAGCACCCGGTACGCCTGGCTGCCGATCACCACGGTCCGCCCGGCGAGCCGCGGGTCGAATGCGGCGTCCCCGCTGCGCGTGCCGTCCTTGAGCAGGAAGTTGCTCCCGTCGGCGACGAACGTGACGTCCTTGCCGACGCCGCTCTCGTCGGCGCCGAGCAGCTGGCGGGCGGAGCGGCCGAGCAGCGGGATCTCCTTGTTCAGCGGTCCGCTGCCGCCGTCGGGCTGGGACAGCGCCGCGTTGACCAGCCGCAGCGCCTCGACCACCACCGCGAAGAGCGCCTTCGGGTCATCCGGGTCGAAGTCCACGGCGAAGAGCCCGGACAGCCCGGAGGTGTTCACCACCGGCTGCTCGCCGGCCTTCCAGCTGACGTCGACCCCGATGCCCTGGCCGAGCGCGCCGGTGTCGCCGGGGACGCTGACCTTGACCTGGCCGGTGGTCTTCACCGAGGAGGAGGCGGCGAGCAGGGCGGCGGGCTCGGACTGCAACCGCTGGAAGAAGGTGCCGAGGCTGACGTCCTGCGCCTGCTTGAAGCTGACCTGGAGCATCCGTTCCCCGGCGGCGGCCGGGCCGACGGTGAGGTCGCCGCCGAGCTTGACCTTGAGGAAGCCGGCGGTGGCGTAGAAGTCGACCCCGGTGGTGATCGGGAAGTCGGCGGTGAACAGCGGCGTCGCCGGATCGGTGCGCAGCAGCACCCGGTCGGCGTTGGCGGCCGGGCTGCCCAGGTCGTCGCGCAGGTCGAGGACCAGCGTGACGGCGGCGCTGTAGCGCGGCTTGACCTTGGCGAAGCTGGCCTGGGCGTTGGCCGCCCGCAGGCCGACCTTCTTGTTGCCGTCGACCGGGTTTGTGAGGGCGCCGGCCAGCTCGACCGCGCCGGTGTTCGGGCTGGAGCCGCTGATCACCCACACGCTGTCGTTGGTCGGTTGGCCGCCGATCCAGTTCTGGGCCAGGGTGACCGAGTTGGCGGTGTTCGCGGAGACGGTCCCGGCGGAGGTGCCGGCCACCACCCGCTGCCCGACCAGCTCACCGGCGGTGAACCGGTTGCTGCCGACGCTGAACCCGTTGGCCGTGAAGGTGGCGCCGCGGCCGGAGAGCGAGGCGGCCCCCGGGTCCAGCGGCACCTCCACCGTGGACTCCCGCTCCAGCTTGACCCGGAAGACCAGCTTGTCGCCGGCGAAGGCGAGGTTGTCCACGGGCAGACCCTCGGCGGCGAGCAGCGCCACCAACTCCTGGATGGAGCTGAACTTCGGCTGGCCGGCCAGCGCCGGGTCGTCCGAGGCGGGGTCGAACTGCGGGTCGTCCGGCTTCGGGTGGACGTACTTCTTGAGGAAGTCGGCGAGCTTCTCGTTGACCTTGACCGCGTCGGCGAAGGTGCCGCGCAGGAACGGCAGGCTGAGGTTGCCGGCCGGCCCGCTCTGCTGCACCCCGCCGAGCAGGGTGGCGAGCTGGGCCAGTCCGGAGGCCAGGTCCAGCGGGCTCATGTTGCGGAACTTGGCGATCGTCTCGTCCAGCCCGGTGGTGGTCACCGTCGGCGTACCGACGGAGATGTCGTTCCAGTCGACCTTGACGGTCGCCGCGACGGCCGGCAGGGCGAAGGGCGCGCCCGTGGTGGCCGCGCCCAGGTTGACCACGGCGTGCACCGATCCGGGACCGGGCTCGGTCTCGGTGTCCGAGATCCGGCCGCCGCCGGAACCGTCCAGGGCGACCTGGACCAGGCCGGCCAGGGAGCCGGCCGCACCGAGTTCACCGGTGCCCGCGCCGGCGGCGGTGTCGAAGGCCAGCCGGCCGTCGCCGTTCGGATCGGTGAGGGTGACCTTGACGTGGGTACGGGCGGTCAACGTGCTGCCGGCGGTGAGCGTGACGCCGAGGATGCCCATCGACGCGGTGGCCTTGTCCAGGTCGGCGCGCAGCCGGGCCGCCGCGTCGATGTCGAGGCGCGGGGTGTCGCCGTCCCGGACCAGGTAGGTCTCCCCGGCGGCGGTGTGCCGGGCCCGCAGGTGCAGGGTGGCCCAGCCGGTGACGGTGACCGCCTTGGCGAGGGTCACCCCGCCGACGGTCAGGTCCTTGTCGGCGACCTCGCGTTTCGTGGTCAGCAGCACGTCCAGTAGGTGGTCCCCACCGCTGGCGGTCACCGAGCTGGTCAGCCGGACGCCGCCGCCGAGGTCCACGTCGTCCTTGGTGAGGCCGCTGGCCAGGGCGTCGGACGCCTTCCGGGTGAGCTTGTCGGCGTCCACCAGCGCGCCGGGGCTGACGCCGAGCAGCGGCAGCGGCTGGCCGAGCAGCCCGACCCGGGACAGGCCGTCCTCGGACCACCCGGCGGTGCGGGACATCAGGCTCTTCAGCGCGGTCTCCCACGCCTCGTCGGCGTGGGCGGGCGCCGCCGTCCACACCAGAGCCATCGCCGCCGTCACCACCGTCGCGATCGCCGCGGCGAGCAGCCTTCGTAGAGCCACCATGAGCCACCTCGTTCATCCGATGGCCGTCACCGACGGCGCGGGTTCCGCGCCAGCACATCGATCGCGGAGATGGCTCACAACAACTGTGTCGACTTGGTGACACTGCGTCAGGCCGAACGGTCGAGACCGGGGAGCCGGTGGGTTCCCGCACACTGTGCGTGCGGTCAGACCGCACGCTGTCGCGTGCCCGTCAGCCCCTTGCGTCAGGGTTCGCAACGGACCACCGCTCCACCGGCCGGCGCGCTGCTGCCGGCGCGGCGCCCGCGCCGGCAGCGTGGTGTCCTCGGCCCAGACGGCGAGCCCGACGCCGGACAGCCACACCCCGTGGATGACCAGCACGCACTCCCCCTCGTCGACGCCCGGGGCAAGGATAGGCGGCCCCGGGCGGCTACTGTCGGCGCCATGTTCGATCTGCTCGTGATCGGCGGCCTGGGGGTCGATGTGCGGGTCCGGGTGCCCGCGCTCCCGCTGCCGGCCGCCGACTCGCTGACCGTGCCCCCCATCGAGCTGCGGATCGGCAACACCGGCGCCGGGGTGGCGCTCGCCGCGCACGCGCTTGGCCTGCGGGTGGCCCTGGTGGACGTGCTGGGTGCCGACCCGGCCGGGGACGTGGTCCGGGCGGCGCTGGCCCGCACCTCGGTGCACGCCGTGCTCGCCGACGCCCCGGCCGGCACCCGCCGCTCGGTCAACCTGGTCGACGCGGGCGGCCGGCGGATGTCCCTCTACGATCCGCGGCCCTGGCAGGGGCCGCCGCCGTTCCCGCCGGACGCGCTCACCGCGCTGGTCCGGGACGCGGCCCACGTGCATGTGTCGATCATGGATTGGGCACGCGACGCGCTACCGGTCCTGCGCGCCGGGCTCGCCGACGGCGTACGGCTCTCCACCGACCTGCACGACTGGGACGGGGACAACCCGTACCACCGCCCCTTCGCCGACGCGGCGGACCTGGTCTTCGTCAGCGGCGTCCGCCTCGGTGGCCGCGCCGGGAAGCTCGCGGTCGAGCTGGCGCCCCGGACCGTGCTGGTGACCGGCGGGGAGGCAGGCGCGACCCTGCACCCGGCGGACGGTCCGCCGGTACCGGTGCCCGCGACGGTTCCGCCCGGCCCGGTGGTCGACAGCAACGGCGCGGGCGACGCCTTCGCCGCCGGTCTGATCGCCGCCCGGCTGCGCGGCGCCACCCTGCCCGACGCGGCCGGGTATGCCGCCCGGGTCGCCGCCGCCGCCTGCACCCACGACGGGATGGAGTACCCGCCCGGCCTGCTGCCCTGCCAGTAGGCCGGCAGCCGCTCAGAGCGCCCCGGTCTCGCCGTCGGTCAGCTCGCGGAGGGCTGTCATCCCCGGACGGTAGTCCCGGCGGCGGCCGGCCCGCTGCCCCGCTATCCGCTGCGGGTCACCGGGGTCCGGGGCAGGATGGGCCCATGGCATCCACGGTGCAGATCCCCCTGGTGGGCGGCACGGCCGACGGCGAGACCATCACCGTCGAGCTGGACGACAACGGCCGCCCGCCGCTGACCCACCACCACCTCGGCCCGGAAGGGCTGGCCGAGGCGCAGATCTACGAGCTGGAGTCGGACGACCGGGCGGGCGGCCGTGGGTCTACACCTGGCGGGGGCCGGCGGTCTGACCGGCCGGTGGGGCACCGGGCCGGTTCAGGCCGCCTTGACCCGGGTCAGGCGCCGGGAGCGGATGCTCTCCAACACCCCACGGGTGACCTGGGAGGTGCCGCGGGCCTGCTCGCACACCTCGGCCACCCGCCGCGCCGTCTCCTCCGCCCGGATCTCCCGCTCGTCCCACAGCCGGTCCACCTCGGCCAGCAGCGGGCCCTCCACCTCCCGTTCGACGCCGCGCAGCGCCGGCACCCCGAGCCGCTGGGCCAGGTCGAAGACCTTTCCGGCGTACGGCAGCGGCAGGAACGGCGTACCCACCATGGCCGCGAAGATCAGGAAGTGCAGCCGCATGCCGACCGCGAGGTCGAAGTGCCGCATCAGCCCGAGCACCTGCCGGGGCGAGTAGTCGCCGTGCAGGACTCGGCCCCGCTCGGCGGCCACCATGTGCGACATCACGCCGTGCGAGTGCCGGATGTCGTCGCGTTCCATCGGCACGAACAGCACGTACGCGTCGATCCGGTGCACCAGGAAGTCGCTGATCTGGGCAAGCAGCCGGTGGTAGCCGTCCACGTCGAGGCGTTCCGCGGCCCGGCCCGGCTCGCGGACGCTCAACCCGACGAGCCGTTTGCCTGCCGGGACCCCCTCGTCGCGGAGCCAGCTCTCCGGGAAGTCCTCCGGTTCGAGCAGGAACGCCGGGTCGGCGGTGACGGTGATCGGGTTCACCAGGCCGGCCTCCTCGAGCACCATCCGGGACTCCTGGTCCCGCACGGTCACCTCGGTCGCCCCGGCCAGGGTCTCCCGGACCATGGTGGTGTCGACCCCGTCGCTGAGCGGCCCCACCCCCACCGCGTACGTGAGCAGGGGCAGGCCGCGCTCCTGGGCGACCCGGACCACCCGCAGGTAGCGCCGGGCCTCCCGGTCGTAGAGGATGCCGCCGCCGCCCAGGATGAGCAGGTCCAGCTCGGACAGGGTCACCGACGAGTCGGCGCGGCTGACGCCCTCCCAGGCCACCGCCTCCACGTCCGGGTGGGCCAGGGCGGTGTGCGCCGGGTTGCGGGAGAAGACGATGATCCGGGCGTTCGGCTCCTGCTGCCGCAGGTCGGCCAGGAGTCCGCTGAGGATCGCCTCGTCGCCGAGGTTGCGGCCACCGTACGAGCCGAGCAAGCCGATCGTCAGTCCGGCGGCATCCGTCATCCGTCGCTCCTCCCCAGGTGCGTCTCGGGCCGGTTTCCCGTTGCGCCGGTGGACATACCTGGGCGAGTTGTCAGCCCGCCGCCGCGCCGACCAGGCGGGACACCAGGGCGGAAACCACCTGGTCGGGGTCGAAGCCGGCGTCGACCGAGGTGGTGAGCAGGTCCAGCAGCAGCCCGTCCACGGCGTAGTGGAGCAGGGCGACCTCGAAGGCGCCGCCGGGCAGTCCGGCCGCGACCTGGCACGCGACGTCGTCGGCGTACCCCCGGCGGAGCACGTCCCCGAGCGCCCGGCGCAGCTCGGGCCGACGGGACGCCGCCAGCCGCAGCTCGAACAGCGCCCGGGTGAGCTCGAGCTCCTGGGTGGTCCGCTCCACGATGTATCGGAGGTAGTCGGTCACCAGCTCCAGGGACGGCTCCCGGCTGCCGAGCCGGGCCAGGACCGCCGGGTCGGGGGCCATCCGGTCGAAGATCCGCTCGCCGAGGGCGCCGAGCCGGTAATGGGCTTGCCCCGGCGGCCCGGTCGGACCGACCGTGGAGGGATGACGAGCGCGACGAAGACCCGGATCGGCTGGGCCGACCTGCCGGCCGACGTCCGGGCCACGGTCGAGGAGATCCTCGGCGACCGGGTCGTCGAGGCGGTGTCCCAACCGGGCGGGTACTCCCCCGGCACCGCCGACCGGGTCCGCACCGCCGGCGGCCGGCGGGCCTTCGTCAAGGCGGTCAGCCCCGCGCAGAACGACCGCAGCCCGCACCTGCACCGCGCGGAGGCGCGGATCGCCGCCGCGCTCCCGCCGTACGCGCCGACGCCCCGGCTGCTCGGCGGCCACGACGACGGCGAGTGGGTGGCCCTGGTCTTCACCGACGTCGAGGGCCGGCACCCGGCGACGCCCTGGCTCGCCACCGAACTGGCGACCGTGCTCACCACGCTGGCGACCATGGCCGCCGCGCTGACCCCGACGCCGGTTACGGCGGTGCCCACCGCGGCCGAGCAGCTCGGGTACGACTTCGCCGGCTGGCGGCGGATCGCGGCGGACCCGCCGGCCGACCTGCCGCCGTGGGCCCACGCGCACCTGTCCGAGCTGTGCGCGGCGGCGGACCGGGGGCTCGCCGCGCTGGCCGGCGACACGCTGTGCCATCTGGACGTCCGCGCCGACAACCTGCTGGTCGGGCCGGACGGCGCGGTCAGCGTGGTGGACTGGCCGTGGGCCTGCCGGGGGCCGTCCTGGTTGGACACCCTGCTCCTGCTGGTCAACGTCCGGCTGTACGGCGGCCACGACACCGAGGCGCTGCTGCGCGACCTGCCGCTGACCGCCGGGGTGGATCCGGCCGCGCTGACCGGGGTGCTGGCCGGCCTCGCCGGCTTTTTCCTCGACAGCGCCCGGCAGCCGCCGCCGCCCGGCATCCCGACGGTCCGGGCGTTCCAGCGGGCGCAGGGCGACGCGCTGCTGCCCTGGCTCGCGGCGCGCCTCGGCTGAGATCCCCGGCGGGGGGTGGCGGCATCGGGCGCGGGCAGGAGGTCAGCTCGTCGCCCGGACCTCGTGGGTGAGGAAGGGCAGCACGGCGGCGGGCAGCGCCGGTGCGGTGACGATGTCGTAGTGGGTCAGGCCGGGCAGCACGGCCAGCCGGGCGGCGGGCCGGTCCGAGCCGTCCCAGCCGGCGTCCCGGTGACCACCGCCGAGCAGCCCGAAGAACTCCGCCATGTGGGTGACCGGGATCGAGTCGGCGTCGGCGAAGACCAGCAGCACCGGCATAGCGAGCGCCGCCACCTCGGCCGACCAGTCGTACTCCTGGCGGAGCAGGTCACCGGTCTTGACCCAGAGGTTCGGCCAGTCCTCCGGACGCGGGGCGACACGGGAGTACAGCTCGTGCGGCGGGGTGCCGCGCATCTGCTCGGCGACCCGCTCGTCCTGCGCCGCCATCGCGGCCAGCACCTCCGGATACCAACCCTGCCGCCTGCAGGGCACCGAGACCAGGGCCAGCCGGCGGACGAGCCCGGGGTGCTGGATCGCGGTCCGCAGCGCCACCCCGCCGCCGAGGGAGTAGCCGAGCAGGTCCGTCTCGGGCAGGTCGAGGTGCCGGATCAGCGCCGCGATGTCGGCGGCCATCGACTCGAAGCGCAGCGGCCGGTCCACGTCGGCGGTCCGCCCGTGGCCTTGGAGGTCGACCAAGATGACCTGCCGGCGCTCGGCGAGGGCGGGGAGGATCGGGGCGAACATCTCCACCGCGCCGTATCCGCCGTGCAGCAGCACCAGCGGGCGGCCCGTGCCGTGGACCTCGTACCAGAGACGCACCCCGTTGACGTCCGCGTAACTCACCCTGACTCCTCCGTCGTTCGTCGACCCGTCGCGCGACCACCGCCGTCGACGGGGCGCACCCGATGTAACGCCGACGACGCGGCGAACTCATCGGCGCTGGAGGGTCAGAATGTCATCCTCTCCGACGACGAGCTCCGCGACGAGGTCCGGGGCGGCGAGGGCGAAGGCCACCAGGGCCCTCGGTGGTGTAGCCGCGGCGGCGCGCGAGGGGACGATGCCGTAACGGTGTGCCGCGTCCTGGGACCATACCGCCGGGGGCCGGACACGGCGCGCCCCCGCTGCCTCGGGCCGGAGGCGGCGGGGGCGCGTCGGTGCCGGTCAGCTGACGCCGGTGACGGCCTTGACCAGGTTGATGCCGAAGTAGAACACGAACGCGACCGCGACCGCCCACATCAGCGGATGGATCTGCCGGGCCTTGCCCTGCGCCACCCGGATCGCCACCCAGCTGACGAAGCCGGCGCCGATGCCGTTGGTGATCGAGTAGGTGAACGGCATCAGCGTCATGGTCAGGAACGCCGGGACCGCCACCCCGACGTCCGTGAAGTCGATGTCCTTGACCTGACGGATCATCAGCGCGCCGACGACGACCAGCGCCGGACCGGCGGCCTCGCTGGGCACCAGCGACACCAGCGGGGTGAGCAGCAGCGCGCCGAGGAACAGCAGACCGGTGACCACGCTGGTCAGACCGGTACGGCCGCCGTCCGCGATGCCCGAGGACGACTCCACGTACGTGGTGGCCGAGGAGGCGCTGCCCGCGCCGCCGGCGACCGCGGCGACACCGTCGACGAAGAGCACCTTGCCCAGCCGCGGCATGTCGGTGCCGTCGGCGGTGGCCAGGCCGGCCTGCTTCGCCAGGCCCACCGTCGTGCCCATCACGTCGAAGAAGTCGGCGAGGACGAGGGTGAAGACCAGCAGCACGGCGGTCATCACGCCGACGTGCGCAAACGCCGTGAACGACACGTTGCCGAGCAGGTGCAGGTCGGGCGCCTTGATCAGCGGGTCGGGCAGGGTCGGCACGTTGAGCTGCCATCCGGTCGGGTTCGGCTTGCCGTCGACGAACGCCGGGCCCGGCTTGGTGAGCGCGTTGACGATCACGGCGACGACCGTGGTCGCCACGATGCCGATCAGGATGCCGGCCTTCACCTTGCGGGCGACCAGGATGCCGGTGACCAGCAGGCCGACCAGGAAGACCACGGTGGTCCAGCCGCGCAGCGTGCCGTCGCCGCCGAGCTGCACCGGCACCGTCGTGCCGGCGGCGTCCGGCATCCGGCGGACGAGACCGCCGTCGACGAAGCCGATCAGCGCGATGAACAGGCCGATGCCGGCGGCGATGGCCGCCTTCAGCTCGCCGGGGATGGCCCGGAACACGGCCTTCCGGAAACCGGTCAGCACCAGCACCGTGATGATCAGACCCTCGATGACGACCAGGCCCATCGCCTCGGCCCAGGTCATCTGCGAGGCGACGGCGTACGCGACGAAGGCGTTGAGGCCCAGGCCGGTCGCCACCGCGAACGGCACCCGGCCGACGACGCCCATCAGGATGGTCATCACCGCCGCGACGAGGGCGGTGACCCCGGCGACCGGCGCGATGCCGAGCAGCTTGCCGTCGGCGTCCGGCGCGGTGCCGATGATGAGGGGGTTGAGCACGACGATGTAGGCCATCGTCGCGAAGGTGGTCAGCCCGGCGAGCACCTCGCGCTTGACTGTCGAGCCCCGCCGGGTGATCTCGAAGAAGCGGTCGAGACGGCCGCGCTCGGCGGGTTCCGTCGGCTCGGCCGGGACAGCAGGATCCTGCGTAGTCACGCTCATGGCGTGGCTTACTCCGTTCCGGGTTGGCCCGCCGGACGTGCCGGTCAGGCGTGGGGGTGCAGCCGTCCCGGAGCGGTTGGCCCGGAGAACGTCGGAACGGCTGGGCTCCACGGATCCCGTGAAGCACTACGAAGCCGCACCCGGTCGGGGAGCGACTTCGCCCCACCACCTTAACCGCCGGGTGACGCCGGATGACCTGCCCCTACGCGTGCTTCGCGGCGGGGGTGGGCAAGGTCACCGTCGACCGGAGCGGCCCGCGGGTGGGCCCGCCGGCCCCCGTCGGCCCGCCGCGACACGCGCACGGCATTGACACCCTCACCCACCCCGAGCAGATTCCGGAGTGATTCCGGTCGGTCGTGACCGGGGCGTCCGCGCGGAAGGACGATCGCCATGCACAAGATCAGGTCCACCGGTAGGGCCGGGCTCGCCTCGGCGGTGGCGCTGCTCGCGCCGTCGCTGGTCCTCGTGGCCGGGCCGGCGCCGGCGTACGCCGCGGAGACGACGACCCGGATCCTCCGGGCCCCGCTGGACCTCTCCGTCGTCCTGCCCTGCGCCAACGGCGGCCTCGGCGAGGTCGTCGACTTCGACGGCACGATCTCCGAGGTGTACCACGTGACCGTCGACGAGACCGGCGGGTTCCACGTGCACATCGTCGAGACCCAGTCGAACGTGCACGGCATCGGTGCGACGACCGGGGACCGGTACGTCAGCACCCGGGTCAACCTCTTCGTCTACGACCAGGGATCCGGGTCGCTGCCGATCACCTCCACCCAGCAACTGGTGTTCCGGATCGTGGGGCCCGGGCCGGGCAACGACGCGTCGATCCGGATCACGAACCACACCACCGTCAACGCCGACGGCACCGTCACCGTCGCCTTCGACACGTACACGGCGGAGTGCGAACCCACCACGCCCTGACCCGCCGGACCGCCCGGGAAGCGGGCCCGACCGTGGGGCACGCGGGTGGTCAGTCCACGGCCACCGGGCTCGGCGCCGGCTCCGGCGCGGCCCGGGGTGCCGGGCCGTACGCAGCGGGGAGAACGCGGCGACGGCGGCCGCGACCGCCATGCCGGCCACGCCGACCCAGATCGCCGGCCGGTAGCCGAGGTGCTGGGCGAGCAGCCCGCCGACCGGCGCGCCGACGGTCAGCATGCCCCAGTTGAGCGAGCGGATGGTGCCGTTCATCCGGCCCTGCAACCGGTCGGGCGTGACCGCCTGCCGGTAGCCCATCTCGTTGGGCCCGCTGATCCCCAGGGCGAACCAGATGACGAACTGGGCAGCGCCCACCATCACCCAGCCTGCGGTCCCCGCCGCGGCGAGGGCCACCAGACTCCAGCCCAGCGGCTCGACCACCCGCTCCAGCATGATGGCGCGGCCGGCGCCCCACCGGCCCGCGAGGTCGGACAGCGAGTTGCCGGCCACCGCCCCGACGCCGCCGACGGCCAGCACCACGCCGAGGCCGAACGCCGCCCGGTCCGCGGGCAGTCCGGGATCCAGGCCGCGTACGACGAAGAGCGTGAGGACGGTCGACGCCAGGCTGGCGAAGAGGAAGCGCGCGTGCAGGGTGAGGGCGTACGGCGCCAGCACCGGGTGCCGGTACACCCAGGCGAGCCCCTCGCGCAGTTCGTGGCCGAGGTGGCGGCGACCCGGGTGCGGGGCCGGCTCATCCCCCCGGATCGTCGCCAGCAGCAGGCCGGAGACCAGGTACGACACCGCGTCGACCAGCAGGGCCACGGGCGCGCTCACCGCCGCCACCAGCGACCCGCCGAACAACGGGCCGGTGGTCTGCGCCAGCGACGCGCTCTGTTCCATCCGGGCGTTCGCCCTGGTGAGCGCCGCGGTGGGCACGAGTCGGGGCAGGTAGGACTGGTGGGCGGCCTCGTAGAGCAGCGACAGCGCGCCGAACGCGGCGACGAGGACCATCAGCGCGGGCACGCTCAACGCCCCGAGCAGCGCGAGCGTCGCGATCAGGGTCAGCAGCACCGCGCGGGCGACGTCGGCGGCCACCAGGATCGGCCGGCGCCGGTACCGGTCGGCCACCACCCCGGCCAGCAGCCCGAACAGCAGGTACGGCGTCCAGCGGGCGCCGTTGACGAGTCCCACCTCGGCGTCGGTCGCGTCGAAGGCGACGATGGCGATGATCGGCAGGGCCACCGTGGTCAGGTACGTCCCGAACGTGGAGACCGTGTCGGCCGCCCAGAAGCGCGCGTACCCGGGCTGGCCGAACAGTCGCGTCATCCCGGCGACGGTAGTGCGTCCGGCGGCTCCGTCGCGGCCCGGTGGTCGTCGGTACGTAGGCTGTCCGGCGTGATCAGGTTGGAGCGGCTGCGGGCCGACCACGCGCCGGTTCTCCTGGCCTTCGAGCGGGCGAACCGGGAGTGGTTCGCCCGGTCGTGCCGGATCGGGGGGACGACTACTTCGCCGAGTTCGCCGCCCGGCACCGCGCCCTGCTGGCCGAGCAGGACGCCGGCTCGATCCACTTCCACGTCGTCCTGGACGACCGGGGAGCCCTGATCGGCCGGGTCAACCTCGTGGACGTCGAGGACGGCACGGCGGAGCTGGGCTACCGGATCGGTGAGCGCGCCACCGGTCGCGGCGTGGCGACGGCGGCGGTCGAGGAGGTGTGCCGGCTGGCCGCCACGGCGTACGGGCTCTCCGCGCTCACCGCGGTCACCACCCGGGACAACCCGGCGTCCATGGCGGTGCTGGGACGCACCGGGTTCACCCCGGTCGGGGACATCGTCCTCGACGGACGTCCCGGTGTGCGGTACCGGCGCCGACTTTCCGACCCGGGCACCGCACCGTCCTCGGGCGGGTGAGGCTAACCCGCGACGTGGTCTCCCCACTCCGTCTCCGGCCCGGAGCCGGGCGCCGGGGCCTCCCACATCGCCAGGTGGGTCATGAAGTCGTCGGGGCCGGCGCCGTGCCAGTGCCACTCGCCGGGCGGGGTGTGGATGGTGTCACCGGGCCGGATCTCGACGACCTCGCCGCCACGCGACTGGATCAGGCCGACGCCCTCGGTGACGTGCAGCGTCTGACCGACGGCGTGGCGGTGCCAGGCCGTGCGGGCGCCCGGGGCGAAGCGGACGGTGTTGACCCGCATCCGTGAGGGCTCCTCGCCCTTTGCGATGACGTCGAACCAGACGTCGCCGGTGAACATCTCGGCCGGTCCCTTGGCGGACGGCTGCTTGGGCAGAACTTCCACGGGTGCCTCCTTGTCGATGTGGTTCAGAAGCCGGTCGGCAGGTGCGGCGCGTAGGACTTTTCGACGCGCGGGACCGGTCAGGGACGGACCAGGACCTTGAGGGCCTCGCGGCGGTCCATCGCGCGGTATCCGTCGGGCACCTCGTCGAGGCTGACGGTGCGGTCGAAGACCTTGCCGGGTTCGACCCGGCCGTCGAGGACGTCGGGCAGCAGCTGGTCGATGTAGGCGCGGACCGGGGCGGGCCCGCCGGTGAGGGTGAGGTTGCGCCCGAACATGCCCCAGCCGATCGGTCCCTCGTCGTACTGCGGGACGCCCACCCGGCTGATCACGCCGCCGGCGCGGACCACGCCGAGCGCCTGCTCGTAGGCCTCCTGGTAGCCGACCGCCTCAAGCACCGTGTGGGTGCCGTCGCCGCCGGTCAGCTCACGCACCCTGGCGATGCCCTCCTCGCCTCGCTCGGCGACGACGTCGGTGGCGCCGAACTCGCGGCCGAGGTCGGTGCGCGCCTTGTGCCGGCCCATCAGGATGATCCGCTCGGCGCCGAGCTGCCTGGCCGAGAGCACCGCGAGCAGGCCGACCGCCCCGTCACCGATCACGGTGACGGTGGTGCGCGGGTTGACGTCGGCGCGCTTGGCGGCGTGGTAGCCGGTGCCGTAGACGTCCGCGAGGGTGAGCAGCGACGGCAGCAGCGCGGAGTCCTCCCCGACCGGCAGCTTGACCAGGGTGCCGGCCGCCTGCGGGACGCGGACGAACTCGGCCTGCGCGGTGTTGAAGAACCCGCCGTGGCGGCAGGAGGCCTGCACACCCTCGCGGCAGAAGTCGCAGGTGTTGTCCTGGAAGGCGAAGGACGCCACCGCCAGGTCGCCCTTCTTCAGCCCGGTCACCTCCGGGCCGAGGTCCTCGACGACGCCGAGGAACTCATGGCCCATCTGCGTCCCGTCCTCAGCGGCTGGCACGTTGTGGTAGGGGTGCAGGTCGCTGCCGCAGACACAGGTGCGCACGACCCGTACGATCGCGTCGGTCGGCTGCTGCAGCACCGGGTCGGCGATCTCCTCCACCCGCACGTCACCGGCGCCGTACATCAACGTTGCTCGCATGGGCATTTCCTTTTCACATGTCGTCTCGCGGTTGCGCCCGGGGCGTGGGTTCACTATCCCCGCTCGGCGTATGTCGTACCCGGGCAACAACCATCAAAGCGGCGGCGACGGCGGTGAGGGAGAGCCTGTCGTTACAGGTACTGCCAGAACCCCCCCAGCTACCAGAGGACCAGCAGTGAGCGCGGTTCCAGGTGGGTCTCCCGCTTCCTGTGGTTCCTTTCGAGCAGTCTCGAACAGCACTTTCCACGTCGATTGCCCAAACATAAATGGCACTGACTTTCACTACGGATTCGACGTAGTTCGGTCTGTGAACGTTGTCGGCCAGTGCCAGCCGGTGTCGTTCCTCGTGGTCGGCCCTCCGTGTCGCGCCGTCTGCGGCGGTTGATGTCGGTTGCGCATCACGCCGTTCGCTGACTTCCTGCTGACTCGTCGAGGATTCGGCTGGACCATCGGCTTCTTCCTCCCGAACGCCGTTGCCGCGCATCGTCTGCTGCCATCGGCTGTCATCCGGTGCCGTCAGCTCGGCGATAACCCAGCCCTGCTGCCGTTGGCGGTCACCGGTGGGGTGCCTTCCCTCCGGGTATACGACGTCCAACCCCACGGTCAGCCGGGGTTGTGCGGGCGAGGATGACCGGTATGGGGCATCGGGAAGGCGGTGGACAGGGTCAGGACCTGTTGCAACGTCGCGAGGACGTGCGGCAGGCCAACTTCCTGGAACTGTTCATCGACCTGGCGTTGGTGTTCGCCCTGGCCGGGGTGGTCAGCCGGGTCGCGCGGGACATCGTCAGCGAAGACCTTGTCGTCCGGTGGCGGGCGATGACCTACCTGCTGGTGCTGGCGCTGCCGCTGATCTGGTTGTGGATCACGACCGCGCACATCACCAGCTGGTTCGACCCCCGCCGCCGCAAGATCCAGTGGATCGTACTGGCCAGTGCCTTCGGGCTGCTGGTCATGTCGACGTCGCTGCCGTACGCGTTCGTCGGCCGCGGGTGGGCGTTCGTGCTGCCGTACGTGATCCTGCTGTGCGGCCGGCCGCTCATCCTGATGCCTGCGCTGCGCGGACACCCCCTGCGGCAGCTTTACCGCCGGTCGGTGCTGTGGTGCGCGGCCTCGGCGGTGATCTGGTTCGTCGGCGCGGCCGTCAGTGGCGGCGCCCGGGCCGCCCTGTGGGGGGCCGCCGTGACCGTTGACATCGCCGCCGCGCAGCTGCGCTGGCCGGTACCGGGGATGGCCCGGCGGCCGGTCAGTGCGTGGGCCATGGACAGCGGTCACCACCTGCCCGAGCGCTACCAGCAGTTCCTGATGATCGCCCTCGGGGAAACCGTGCTCGCCGTCGGCGCCACGCTGACCTACCAGCGGTCACCGCGGCGACCGCGGCGGGGCTCGTGGTGGCGTTCCTGTCGACGGTGCTGCTGTGGCGCATCTACTTCTACCGCTCCGGCCACGTCCTCGCCGAAGCCGTCGCCGCGGCGGGGGACAGGGAAGCCGCCGGCCGCGCCACCGGCACTGCCCACGTCGTCATGGTGATGGGCATCGTCGCCGCCGCCGTCGGCTTCGAGATCGTGCTGAAACACCCGAACGGCCGGCCCGAGCCGGCGTGGCTCGTCGCGATCCTCGGCGGTCCAGCACTGTTCCTCTACGGCCGCATCCGTCTGGAACGCGTCGTGTTCGACCGGCTTTCCATCCGCCGGGTCGTCGCCATCGCCGCCCTGGCGGTCGCCGCCGTCCCCCTGCATTTCGCCCCACCGCTGGCCGCTACGGTCGTGGCCGCGCTCGTCCTGCTCGCCGTCGCCCTCGCCGACGCCCGCCACGCTGCCGGCCGTCCCCCCGAAGCCCCCTCCCCGGCGCACTAGGTCGCCTGAATTGGCCGTGCGGACTGCGCTAGATCCTTGGGTTCGAGAATCTGAACAACTGAGTCAGGTTTTCAGGCTGCGGTTTTGAGTCGTGCGCGGGCGATGTAGTCGTCGACGTGGTGGTCGA